>DATKVP010000231.1:0-4538 GCA_035530015.1 Anaerolineae bacterium
TCCCAACGTACGATGCTCATGCTCGATACTCCTTTCTCTGCAACTTCGCGCTCTGCCCCCGCAGACGCGCTCTGAAGAGAGTATAACATATCCTCCAAGCATTGTCAAGTATTCCTACAATCATTTAGTCAAGTATCATCACTGGTGACTTGACGGAACTATCACAAAATGGTATAATAAGGCTAGCTGCACAGCGCACGAAACGGGTTTTGGGCTGGGAGGAGCATGGAATACAAGGATTACTACAAGATCCTGGGAGTGGACAGGAAGGCGAGCGAGAAAGAGATCAAGAAGGCGTACCGGAAGATGGCTCGCCAGTACCATCCTGACCTCAACCCAGGTGACAAGGCTGCCGAGGAGCGTTTCAAGGAGATCAACGAGGCTCACGAAGTCCTCAGCGATGCGGACAAGCGCAAGAAGTACAATCAGCTGGGCAGCAGCTGGCGGCAGTATGAGCGTGCGGGCGGGGATCCCGGCGGTTTCGATTGGGGACAGTGGTACGCCCAGCCCGGGGGCGGCCGCGTGCACGTCGAGTATGCTGACCTGGGCGATATCTTCGGCGGCGGGGGTGGCTTCTCCGACTTCTTTGGCGCCATCTTCGGAGCCGCGGGGCGGCGAGGGGGTGCCACCTGGGGTGCCCAGGGCCAACCCTTCACAGCCCAGTCTCAGGACTACGAGCAGGAGGTCGAGATCACCCTGGAGGAGGCTTTTTCCGGCGCAACCAGGATCCTGCAGAAGGATGGGCGCCGGCTGGAAGTCAAGATCCCGCCTGGCGTGCAGACGGGATCCAAAGTCCGCATGCGAGGTGAGGGTGGCGGGAGCTACGCTCAGGGGGCCAGGGGAGACCTGTACCTCATGGTGAAGGTCCTTCCACACCGGACATTCGTGCGCAAGAGCGATGATCTGCACTGTGACGTGCCGGTCGATCTCTATGCTGCCGTCCTGGGGGGCGAAGTGCGGGTGCCCACTCTGAAGGGTGGGGCGATGCTCAGGATCCCGCCAGAGACCCAGAGCGGGAAGACCTTCCGCCTCAAGGGACAGGGTATGCCCCACTTGAAGAATGCCGAGAAACACGGCGACCTGTACGCCAAGGTGAGAATCAATTTGCCGCAGAACCTGAGCGAGAGGGAGACTGAGCTATTCAGGGAACTGGAGGGCATGCGCTAGGCGGGTGCTCTCGCTGGAGCAAAATCCCTCAGTCGGACAAGGAGACGAGACGAATGGAGAACGATGATTCCCTGTACGAAGACCCATGCTACGTGATCAGCGTGGCTGCCAGGATGGTGGAACTGCATCCGCAGACCCTGCGATACTACGAGCGCGTGGGTCTGCTCACGCCGTATCGTTCCGGGGGTAATCGTCGCCTCTACTCTCAGCGGGACGTTGAGCGCCTCAAGGCGATAACGCGACTGGTGGCGGAGTTGGGAGTCAACCTGGCTGGGGTGGAGGTGATCTTCCACATGAGGAGAAGGATGCAAGAGATGCAGGCCGAGATGGACCGCACGCGCGCGGAATTTGAAGCGGAGCTCGCGCGACTCCGCAGTCTGCTGGATGATGTAACCTAGGGAAATCTCGCGCTGGAGGATATCAACAGATCATGGATCTGAACAGATTAACCGAGAAGGCTCAAGGAGCGGTCGTTGCCGCTCAGGAGCTAGCCAGAAGTCATAATCATAGCCAGATAGAACCAGAACACCTGCTTCTGGCCCTGGTAGGCCAGGAGGGAGGTATCGCGCCGCAGGTCCTGCGGAAGCTGGAAGTGGATCCCTCCCTGGTGAGGCAGAGGCTGGAGGAAGAGCTGGGCAGGATGGCCCAGGTTCACGGGGCCGCCGCGCAGGTATACATCTCCTCTCGTTTGCAGCAGGTTTTCAACGTGGCCACCGAGGAGGCCGGACGCCTGCGAGACGAGTACGTGTCCACGGAGCATCTGCTCCTCGGGCTTGCCGATGACCGCGCCATGGGCCCTGCTCATGAGATTCTGAAGGAACTGGGCGTCACCAGAGAGTCGGTCTACAAGGTGCTCAGTGGCATCCGCGGGTCGCAGCGCGTGACCGACGCCAATCCGGAGGGGAAGTACCAGGCGCTGGAGAAGTACAGCCGCGACCTGACCCAGCTGGCGAGGCAGAGCAAGTTGGACCCTGTGATCGGCCGCGACGAGGAGATCCGCCGCGTGATCCAGGTCCTATCGCGGCGTACCAAGAACAACCCGGTGCTCATCGGTGACCCTGGGGTGGGAAAGACGGCCATCGCGGAGGGTCTGGCCCAGCGCGTGGTCCGAGGTGACGTGCCGGAAGGCCTCAAGAACAAGCAAGTGGTGGCCCTGGACCTGGGCGCGCTCATCGCCGGCGCCAAGTTCCGGGGGGAGTTCGAGGAGCGGCTCAAGGCGGTCCTCAACGAGGTGACTGAGTCTGAAGGGCAGATCATCCTCTTCATAGATGAGTTGCACACTGTGGTGGGCGCAGGCGCTGCCCAGGGAGCCATGGACGCCAGCAACATGCTGAAGCCCATGCTGGCTCGGGGTGAACTGCACGCCATCGGCGCGACCACGATCGACGAGTACCGTCAGTACATAGAGAAGGACGCTGCACTGGAGCGACGATTCCAGCCCATCCTCATCGACGAGCCGTCGGTAGAGGAGACCATTTCCATCTTGCGTGGGCTCAAGGAGAGGTACGAGGTGCACCACGGGGTGCGCATCCAAGACTCGGCAGTGATCGCGGCTGCCACTCTCTCCGATCGGTACATCAGTGACCGTTTCCTGCCGGATAAGGCCATAGACCTGATAGACGAGGCGGCCTCGCGGCTGCGTATGGAGATCGACAGCAAGCCTGCGGAGCTGGATGAGATAGACCGCAGAATCATGCAACTGGAGATAGAGCGAGAGGCCCTGAAGAAGGAGAAGGATGAGGCCTCCAAAGAGAGGTTGCAGCGGCTGGAGAAGGACCTGGCCGAACTCCAGGAGGAGAGCAACCGTATGAAGGCGCACTGGCAACTGGAGCGGGACGCGATCCAGGAGATTCGCCAGCAAAAGGAGCAGATCGAGCAGACCAAGCTGGAGATGGAGCAGGCCGAGCGCCGCGCGGACCTGGAGCAGGCCGCACGGTTGCGCTATGGCCAGCTGGCCGAACTGGAGGCACAGCTCAAGGAGGGCGAGGTACGGCTGGGCGAACTCCAGGATGGGCAGCGTATGTTGAAAGAGGAAGTGGACGCCGAAGACATCGCGGATGTGGTCTCCAAGTGGACCAGCATTCCCATCTCCAAGCTCATCGAGGGTGAGGTGGAGAAGCTGCTCAAGATGGAAGAGCGGCTCCACATGCGCGTCGTCGGTCAGGACGAGGCCATTGTGGCCGTGGCCAACGCCGTACGGCGGGCAAGGGCTGGGCTGCAGGATCCGAACCGGCCCATCGGGAGCTTCATCTTTCTGGGCCCCACGGGCGTCGGCAAGACTGAACTGGGCAAAGCGTTGGCCGAGTTCCTCTTTGACGATGAGGAGAACTTGGTCCGGTTGGACATGTCGGAGTATCAGGAGCGCCACACCGTGGCCCGTCTGATCGGCGCGCCTCCCGGGTACATAGGTTACGAGGAAGGTGGGCAGCTGACGGAGGCGGTGCGCAGGAAGCCCTACTCGGTGATTCTCTTCGACGAGATAGAGAAGGCTCATGCCGAGGTGTTCAACGTCTTGCTCCAGATTCTGGATGATGGACGGCTGACTGATGGTCACGGTCGGGTGGTCAACTTCAAGAACACTGTAGTCATCATGACCTCCAACATCGGCAGCCAGTGGATCCGCGATCTGGCTGGTGGGGATGAGGAGGAGATGCGTCGCCGCGTGATGGAGGCGCTGAACCAGCATTTCCGACCCGAGTTCCTCAACCGGGTCGACGAGATAATCATCTTCCACTCCCTTTCGCTGGATGATCTGGTGAAGATCGTGGACATCCAGCTGAGCCATCTGGAGAAGCGCCTGGCCGAATACAAGATCGTCCTGCAGGTGAGCGAGGAGGCCAAGCGGTATCTGGCGCAGGAAGGGTTCGACCCGGTCTTCGGGGCTCGCCCGCTCAAGCGTGCGATTCAGCGTGAGCTGCAGGATCCTCTCGCCAGGGAGATGCTCGAGGGCACGTTCAACGAGGGAGATGTGGTCAGGGTGGAACTCGGCGACGGCCACCTGGCTTTCAAGAAGACTGTGCTGGAGCACGCCACGTAGCAGCATGATACCGCTGGACCGGCAGGAAAGGTACAGAGATATCTACGGCAGCCTGCGGCCGGGCTACGAGGATGGAGTGAGCCTGTACGCCAGACTGGCGGGGCAGCACGTAGCGCCCGAGGTGAGGGTGTTGGACGCAGGTTGCGGGCGAGGCGGGGTCATCGAGCTGTACTGGGAAGGGGTGAAGCAGGCAGTTGGGGTGGACATCGACCTGGACTCGCTGGCAGAGCACCGCTGTCTGGAACAGCTCGCAATAGTGGACCTGGCCGAGCTACCCTTTCCGTCCTCCAGCTTCGACCTGGTGTTGTGTAGCTGGGTGCTGGAGCACCTAGCC
>DATKVP010000232.1:0-3844 GCA_035530015.1 Anaerolineae bacterium
ATGCTGGCGTCAGGGCAGTAGACCCAGCATTGCAGGCAGTTGATGCATTTCTCCATATCGACTTCGGGTCTCATTGCCCGCCAACTGCCGGTTTCGTACTCACGAGCATTCCCGGCATCTACTATCTTTCCACCAATGGGGATTTCTTTCCAACCGGCGTTCGGGTTTACCATCTAGCCCTCCTGAACCTCATCTGCGGCTCGTTCGATGGCTTCCACGTTCCGCTCCACCACCGCGGTGCCGAGTTTGCCTGCAAACTGCTTTCTGGTCTGAGCACTCATTTCCTCCACGGTCAAGATGCCGGTGGCTTTCGCGAAAGCACCCAGCATCGGCGTATTGGTGATCTCTCGTCCCAGCGTTTCCATGGCGATCTTGCTCGCATCCACAGTGAACACCCTGCCCGTGCGGAAACCCACCATCTCACGAACTCTGGCGGGAGACTGATCGGTGTTGACCAGGAGCACCCCGTCCTTCTTTAGCCCATCCGCCACGTCGACGGCCTCCAGCAGTGTCGGGTCTAGCACCAGAACGATGTCGGGCTCCTGTATCTGACAGTGCTTGTGAATGGGATTGGGGCTCATGCGGGTGAAAGCCCTGATGGGCGCACCAGCTCGCTCCGGGCCATAGTCGGGAAAGGCCTGGAAGTACTGGCCACTATTCAAGGCAACCTGGGCCAGCATCTTGCCCGCGGTGACCACACCCTGACCCCCACGCCCATGCCAGCGAATCTCGATTAGTTCGGCCACTCTGTCCTCCTAGCAATAGAAAAGCGATTGTGATCGCGCGTCATGCACCAAACACTTATTATACTGCAAGAATCCCGAGAAGACCAGCACGATGTTTGTCTCCAGGTGCAAGCTGTGCTACGATATGCCCCGTCAAACTTGAACTGCGGGGGGGGATTCTGGAGTGACGCAAGTTCTGCATACCGACGACACCTGAATGATTGATTTGCCTGAAGCACTCGGTGGACCAGATGGTTGACAAGAGATGGATCCTGGTCCCGGCGCTGAGCCTTGTAGCCGGGGTCGGCGCCGCCCTGCTCCTCAAAGATGTGCTGCCCATGCCGCACACAGTGCTGGGAGCGGAGGTGCAGACAGTGACGTCGGCGCCCGCGACTCCGCCGCCCCAGCGTATATCGACGCCCACCAACACGCCCACGGCTACGGCCACGCCACTGCCGCCGACCGAGACTCCGGTGCCACCCGCGCCGACGAGCACGCCTACCTTGACCCCTACCGCCACGCCTATCTCTCTACCCTCACCAGAGGTGCAAGGTCCGCCGCAGAAGCCGCCGGTGATCGCGCGCGCGGAGTGGGGGGCCGTTGATGCAACCGAGGGATATGTGCCTCATGTGCTCGACCGGATCACTCTGCATCACGATGGTGCCGAGTTCCACGGAGGGGCCGTGGCGCGCATGAGGGCCCTCCAGAGCTGGTCTCGCAGGGTGAGGGGTTGGGTTGACATCCCCTATCACTTCCTTGTCGACCGAGAGGGGCATATTTATGAGGGTCGGCCTCTGGAATACGTGGGTGACACAGCGACGGAGTACGATCCCACAGGCCATGCGCTGATCACGGTCATGGGCAACTATAACACTCAGGAGACAAACCAGGCTCAACTGGCGGCTATCGTCGATCTGGCGAGCTGGCTATGCTATGAGTATACGATTCCCCCCCAGATGATCCGAGGCCATCGTGACTATGCTGCCACATCGTGTCCGGGGACCAATCTCTATCGGTACTTGACCAATGGCTTCATCGTACGCGCCACTGAGGAGAGAATGCGTTTTGAAGAACCATAGACCCTTGCTGCTCTTCTTGCTCTGTCTACTCTTGCTCACCGCGGCTTGCGATTCGTCCGCTATGCGGGACCTACCGGTGGTCTCCCAGTTCCTTCCAGAGACCCCGACGCCCACACTCCTGCCCACCGCCACCTCGACGGTCACACCCACCACTGAGCCCACCCCTACCTTCACAGCTACCGCGTCGCCTACGTCTACGCCTACGGCAGTTCCCACCGCGACTGCGACGCTGGCCCCGCCCTCTCCTCCGCCCCCAAGCGCGGCGGAAATCTTACGGGGCAATCCCGAACGCCCCTGGATAGCCCTCACCTTTGACGCTGGAGCAAGCATCGCTGCCTGGCCCTCCATCTTGGAGACTCTGCGGGAGAAGGATGTGCACTGCACCTTCTTCATCACTGGCATCGTGCTGCGACAGGCAGGCGGAGCTGAACTGCTCCGGCAGGCGCTTGCCGAGGGACACGAGCTCGGCAACCACTCCGACAGGCATCCCATGTTCACCGAGTTGACCGACGAGCAGATCGCGCAGGAGTTGGCCGCGCTAGAGGGGTTGGTCGTGGAGGCGACGGGGCACAGTACAAAGCCCTACTTTCGGCCGCCCTACGGGAATCGCGACGACCAGGTGCTGAGGGTGGTACACGAGAACGGCTACCTGAATATCTACTGGACCTATGTCGTCTTCGATTGGGCCGGTGACAGTACTGCCCAGCAGATCTACAACTACGCGGTCGACGGCGCCTGTAACGGAGCCATCGTGGTCATGCATGTGGGGGCCCAGGAAACGGCGGACGCTCTTCCTGCTATCATCGATGAGCTGCGAGCGCGTGGCTATAGTCTGGTCACGCTGAGCGAACTCCTGGCGTCGTAAGACGTTGGGGACGGCAGGAGGGCCCCTAAGCTCCCTGCCCGCTTGCTTCGAGCCTGGGTAGAGTGAAACAGAAGGTACTACCTTCCTCCACCTTGCTCTGCACCCATACCTGGCCACCGTGTTTCTCCACGATGGATTTGACTGTGGCCAGGCCGAGGCCCATACCCGGCGATTCTTCAGCCTGGGGGCCTTCCACCCGATAGAACTTGTCGAAGATGCGGGCCTTGGCCTTGGCTGGGATCCCGACGCCCGTGTCAATCACGGACACTGTGACGTGGTCTGCTTCGGCGGTCGCTCGCACCGTGACACTGCCCCCCTGAGGAGTGTAGCGGATGGCATTGTCCAGCAGGTTCGTCATCACCTGTGTGAGGCGCATGTGATTGCCGGTGACCAGCGGCAAGTCGTCGAGCACGATGGCGCGCAGGACCAACCCCTTGCTCTTGGCGTGTCCCATCAGATTTGACACCGCTTCCTCGATCACCAGATCCATATGGATAGCACTCATCTCCATTTCCAGCCCGGCCTCGATCCGCCCAATGTCCAGCAGGCTGCTGATCAGGTCGTCCATGTGCTCGACGTTCCTCATGGCCCGCTTTGCGAAATCAGCTTGTTCGTCGTTGAGCTGCCCCAGCTGGGGAAGGAGTCTGAGTGAGCCCTGGATAGCTGTCAAGGGGGAGCGTAGGTCATGGGTGATGGTGGCTACGAAATCGGACTTCATCCTGTCCAGTTCCTTGAGATGGGTGATATCTCGCATGATGAGGGCCCAGCCCACGTCGGTCACCGGACTCAGGCTCGCGTAGAAAGTCCGGCCATCGACCAGCGGAACCTCCAGATTGCGTACCCCGTTTCCAGTGCCCGGAAGACGGAAGAGTTGATCCAGCGCTTCGTTGCCAGCCACCTCCAACAGGGGTTTGCCTACCATTTCCACCTTCTCGAGGCAAAAGGCGTTCGCGGCGGCTGGGTTCAGGAGGAGGA
This sequence comes from Anaerolineae bacterium, assembly GCA_035530015.1. Taxonomy (GTDB): domain Bacteria; phylum Chloroflexota; class Anaerolineae; order UBA7937; family B3-Chlor; genus JAUVXJ01. The sequence continues at coordinate 3,645 of DATKVP010000232.1, forward strand.
CCAGCCCGTCGTCATCGGTGACGATGATCAGGTCTTCAGAGCCGGTGAGGATAGTCTCCAGCTTGGTCCTCTGTTCCTCCACTTCAGCGAAGAGCCTGGCATTCTCGATGGCTATGGCGGCGTAGTCGGCCAGCACCGAAAGCAGGTATGGATCATTCTCTGAGAAGGGCTCCATGGCCATCTTGTTCGTAGCGTGCAGC
>DATKVP010000233.1:0-5889 GCA_035530015.1 Anaerolineae bacterium
TGCGCATACAGTAGCGTCTGTCACCACGCGAGTTATCATTCTCTTCATTTCCTCAACCACGAAGGGCTTGGTCACAAACCCGTGGATCCCCAGCTTCCTGATCTCCTTCTCCGTCTCCGGAGAGCCGTAGGCGGTCATCACTATCACTTTCATGAAGGGATCGAACTGGCGCACCGCCTTGATCAGCGACAGTCCATCCATGTCGGGAAGCCGCAGGTCCACGATCATCAGATCGAATTGGTCAGCCACGACCCTCTTGAGAGCCTCATCCCCACCACCGACCACTTCCACTCTGAACGACGGTGTGGAGTCCTCTAGACTCTGCCTCAAGAAGTACGACAGTGTGTCCTCATCTTCAGCGATTAGCAGTCTCCCCAGCGTATCTGACATTTCTCTCCCGCCTGGCTACAGTGCATCACAGTCTTTCACTAGTATTACGGTGCAAGATCCGTGCCAGGCTCCAGCCACGCGGGCAGGCGTCCCAAGTCAGACGCACTCCATGGCCCTCGATGACCTGGTCGCGCGAGAGGAGCCGGTACGAGCGGGTACTACATATAGTGGCCGCCCGGCCATGACCTACTATATATTGTGGTCCTACAATCCCGTTCGCCCGCACTCTCCCTCTATCCCTGGCTGCCCCGTTCCCCTGAACTACCTCTGTCCGGCCGCACAGAACCGTACCTCGCCTGGCTCAGGAGATGGGGAAAATCACGCAGTGCGGAATAATCCACGGACCACTGTGGAATTGCACGCCTTCCAGGGAAAAGTTGGCAGGCGTAGTGGCCTGCGGCTACCTCACGTACGCCAGGGTTTCTTCGGGGAAGGCGAAATGGGCAGGAAAGAGGTGAAATGGGGGTCGGTTCGCGGCCGTGGGCGCCGCTAGAGGACCAAGGTGTGGGTCACTGTTCTGTTTGCAGGCCGTACTTCTTCAGACCGTAGTTCAGCTGATCGCGGCTCAAACCCAGCAGCCTGGCCGCCTGGCTCTTGTTCCCCTGGGTCTGAGCCAGCGCCTCCAGCATCATTCGCTTCTTGATGCCGGATACCATGGCCTCCATGTCAATACCATCGGCCACAGGAGGTATGGGGACCACGTTGCCCTCGAAGGCCATGCTGGGCTCCATGCTCACGATCTCGGCTGGCAGATCACCCACGTGGATCATGTCACCACTACAGAGGATCATGGCCCGCTCGATGACGTTGCGCAGCTCGCGCACGTTCCCCGGCCATTCGTACTGTCGCAGCAGACGGAGGGCGTCATCCGAGATGCCCTGCACGTTCTTGAACGTGGATTTGTTGAAATCGGCGACAAACGCCGCTGCGAACTTGTCGATGTCCTCGACGCGCTCCCGGAGCGGAGGTATGTCGATGACCATCACGCTCAGCCGGTAGTACAGGTCCCCGCGGAACTCACCATCCTTGATGGCCTGGCGAAGATCGCGATTCGTGGCCGCGATGACACGAAGGTCAACGGGAATGTCTTTCACTCCCCCTACCCTTCTGACCGTCTCCGTCTCGAGAACGCGCAGCAGCTTGGCCTGCAATTCCAGCTTGAGAGTACTGATCTCGTCCAGGAACAGCGTGCCCCCGTCCGCAATCTCTATCAATCCAGGCTTCTCCTCGATGGCATCGGTGAACGAGCCTTTCTCGTGCCCGAAGAGCTCCGTCTCCACCAAACTGTCCGGAATCGCAGCGCAGTTGATGGCCAGAAAGCCCTTCTTCGCCCTGGGACTCAGCCTGTGAATGGCCTGGGCTACCACTTCCTTGCCGGTGCCGCTGTCCCCCTGGATCAGTACACTGGCCTTGGTCGGGGCCAGTCTCTCGATGAGATGCATAATGTCTTGCATCTGCTTGTTGTCGCCGACGATGAACTGATGGTCGCCATCCTGCTGGTGGCGGAGCCTCCGTATCTCTTGACGCATGGCCCGGGATTCCAGCGCCTTGGCCGCAGTGATGCTCAGCTCTTCCAGGTTTATGGGCTTTTCCAGGTAGTCGTACGCACCGAGCTTCATCGCCCTTACGGCGCTCTCGATACCGGCATGCCCGGTGAGCACGATCACCGGCAGGTTAGAATCCATCCTGCGGATCTCGTCCAAGACGTCTAGACCATCTCCGTCGGGCAGTCGCAGGTCCAGCAACACCAGATCTATCTGCAGCCTGGTCACCACATCCAGACCTTCAGCGGCCGTGTACGCCGTGGAGGCCTGGTAACCTTTCTCCTCCAGTGAGGCCTTCAAGAAGTAACAGAGGGTCTCTTCGTCATCAACGATCAGGATCCTGTCGTTCATCGCCCTCCCCTCCCGGCCAGGGGAAGCCTGACCAAAATCTTCGTTCCTTTCCCCTCCTCGCTTTGCACCTCGATCTCACCGCCGTGCTCGTCGATGATCCGCTTCGCTATGATCATTCCCAGCCCGGTCCCTCGAGCCTTCGTGGTGTAGAACGGCTCGAAAACCCTGTCTCTGTCTTGTTCTTTGATCCCCACCCCGAGATCACCTATCTCCACCTCGACGTACTCTGCGCCGTCCCTGGCAGGGCCGGTGATCACGACGTCGAGCTGCCCCCCATCGGGCATGGCCTCGATCCCGTTCAGCACCAGTTTCGACAAGGCCTGGCGCAGTCGCTTCTCGTCTCCTCTCACCAGCGGGAGACCAGAGCTGTGGTACCGGCGTACCTGTACCCCCTGCGCACTGGCCTTCTGCTCGTACTCGTCCAGCACCCGCCCCACCACGTCCGAGATATCACACGGGGCTACGTTCAAGTGCGGAGGCCTGGTGACGAGCAGGATATCCTCGATGATCCTGTCCACCCTCTCCCCCTCCTTGAGGATCCTCAACAAGGCCTCGTGTCTCTCGTCACCCTTACGGAACTTGGTCAGGAGGTGTTGAATCCCGGCCACCATGCCCGCCAGCGGGTTGCGGATTTCATGGGCTACCACCGCAGATACCTCCGCCAGCACGGTCAGCCGATTCAGCTTGCTCCTCTCCTCCTCTTGCTCTTTGACACGGCTGAGATCGGTGAGGGTGACCACCGCCCCGTTCATGCTGCCGCTGTCAGCCCGCAGTGGCGAAACGCCCATCTGGAGGGAAATCCGCTCCTGGCCGCTGTCGCCTGCTGTTATCTCCTCTTGTCTGTAGGCCAGATCACGCTGGAGACTGTCTCGCACTATGGCCGCGCCGGATCCCAGCAGCTCCTCGAGTGGCCTGCCCAGAGCATCGTCCTCAGTACAGGCCAGCAGTCGCTCTGCCGCCGGATTGACCAGCACCACCGAGCACTGTCCGTCGACCACCACGACCCCAGCGGCCACGTAGTGCAGCAGTTGCTGTAGCCGTGACTCGCGCTCTGAGACCCAGCTGATGGCGTCTTTGAAAGAACTCAACTGGCCTGCGTGGCCCAGCGCCAGCGCCAGTCGTCTCCCTACTGTGCTGAAGACCTCGATCTCACGGCGGTCATAGGCGCGCCCCCCTCGTCGCCCCAGGAGCAGTAGCCCCCTCAGCAGAGGACCCTCGCGCACCGGCACGAGGGCGGTCGCGACGCCGTCAGCGAGCCTGGCATTCACCTCGTCGACCCACGGATCAGGTCCCGCGTCGCTCAGAGGCAGCCCCACCTCCCACCTGGCCAGAGCCTGCCCCAGGACCCCCTTCAAGGGCAGCCTCCGGAGCTGCGGCTCCTCCCACACCTCCGTGGGGAAGCGCCGCTGACTGGCCAATACGAGGTCTTCGTCGTCATCATCGCCGACGAAAATGCCAACCATCTCCACAGATGGAAATCGGAGAAGGCCCTCAGTCACACCCTCCGCCAGTTCATGAACCGTCCCATACCGCAGCAGATCGCCGCAGATGGAATCGAGAATCAGCGCCTCGTCGAGTCTCCGTTGGAGCTGCCGAAGCCCCCTGGCGAGCTGCGAAGGTGGTTCCAGCTCGGTTACCGATTCCGCCAACGCTTCGACGGCCGCCTGCAGTTCCTTCTCAGGGGCACTCACTGCCTCTTGCCCTCGATCAGCTGCAGTACCCGCCGGTCGCGCCCGGTGTGAGGAGTTCAGCGCCTCAGCGACGCTGCTCGTCAGTTGCGCCAGGTTGACCGGTTTCTCCAGGTAGTCATACGCGCCGAGCTTCATCGCTCTCACCGCGGTTTCGACGGCTGCGTGCCCCGTCAGGACGATCACCGGCAGGTCGCCATCCACCTTCCTGATCTCGTCCAGTACGTCGAGGCCCTCGCCATCCGGTAGCTTGAGATCCAACAGCACCAGATCTACGTCCTGGGTCGCCAGTTGTTGGAGACCATCCCCTGCTGTGTACGCCGCCGTAGCCTGGTACCCCTTCTCCTCCAGCGACTCTTTGAGGAAGTAGCAGAGGGTCTCTTCGTCGTCTACGATCAACACCCGACCCTTCATCGCCCTCCCCCCTTACCCAGGGGAAGCCGCACGGTGATCTTGGTTCCTTCCCCCTCCTTACTGTGTATCTTGAGCTCACCCTTGTGCTCTTCGATGATCCGTTTGGCGATGGGCAGGCCCAGCCCGGTGCCCCGCGCTTTGGTGGTGACGAAAGGATCGATTATCCTATCCATGTCTTCCTTCTTGATGCCGATCCCATCGTCCTCGATCACCACCTCGATGTACTCAACCCCACGCTCTCCCAGCAGGTCGGCGCGAACCGGGCCGCCACCGGCTATCCTCAACCGACCTCCGTTGGGCATAGCCTCCATGGCATTCGCCACAAGATTGGAGAAGGCCTGCTCCAGCCGCATCCTGTCCCCCCTCACCTCCGGAAGACCGGGCGCATTCTCAGCCAGGATTTCCACGCCCTGGGCCGAGGCCTTTTGCTGCCACTGCCCGGCGAGCCCATGGAGCAACTCGGAGACGTCACACGGCGCCAGGTTCAGCCTTGGAGGCCTGGAGATGAGCAAGATATCCTCGATGAGGCTGTTTACCCTCTCCCCCTCGCGCTGTATCCTCTCCAGAGCCTCGTGTATCTCGTCATCCACACCGAACTTGCCCAGCAGATGCTGAATGCCAGCAGCCATGCCCGCCAGCGGGTTGCGTATCTGGTGGGCCATCACCGCAGACATCTCCCCCAGAAGTGCCAGCCGCTCGAGCCTGATTCTCTCTTCCTCCAGCTCCTTCTCCCGGCTCAAATCGCGGAGCATGACCACGGCGCCGTTGACCGTGCCCCCGTCTCCCCGTAGGGGAGATACAGTCATACCCAGGGGCAGACTCTCACCTCCATCCCTGCGGATACGGATCTCCTCTCCGGGATACGCGAGCTGCCTCTCCATGCTGTCCCGGACTGTCCTCGCTCCCCGCCCCAGCAACTGCTCGACGGAGCTGTCCAGGACATCCGTTTCCTTGCACCCCAGCAGACTCTCACCGGCCCGGTTCACGAGCCTCACCTTGCCATCCCTGTCGACAACGACCAGTCCATTGGTCATGTCCTGGAGCACGCTCTCACTGAAGCGGCGCATGGCCCCCATCTCGCTGACCGTGCGCTGAAGGCGATGCACCAGCTGCGCGTTCTCGATGGCCACGCCTATCTGGTTTCCCACCGTGGTCAGAAGGGCGATGTCCTCGTCTGTGAATTGGCGGGGCTCCCGTCCGTAGACGTTCACCACGCCGTACACGTGATCCTTGGACGCCAAAGGTACGCCGGCACAAGCGCCGGATTGCTCTCGTGACGAGACACCGCCTGAGTCCGCTCGCGGAGCAGAATGAGGGGCAACCAGCACCCTCCCCGCTTGAGTCACCTCCTCAGCCAGCCTGCGCGGTCCGTCGGGCCAACCCACCTGTCTCATCATTTCGGTGGTGAGCCCTTGCTTGACCACGGGGGTCATGGACATCTCCTCGCCCCCGCTCCCGCTCAAGAAGACCACGCCCGCATCCATCCGAGTCATGTCGAGGAC
>DATKVP010000234.1:0-7217 GCA_035530015.1 Anaerolineae bacterium
CTCGGAGATGGGATGTTCCAACGCCCACACCAGGATGGATTTGTGCTCTTCCCCCCATTTATAACCCTTGAACTCGAAGTAATTCGGGTGGCCGCGGCCGTATGCTTCGTAGAACGGCGCGTTGGCGTAGCGTTCTACGGAGGGGGAAGCTCTCAGGTCTTCGACCCTCGCGATTCCCGCCGTTGACGCACCCAGCTCTTTCGCCTTCTCGACGATGGTTTTCTCGATCTTGTTGCTGTCGGATTTCATGTGCTTGGGTCCTTTCTACCGCAGAGCCGAGCCACCAGCTTGGCCCGTCACTTATCGGTGCTTTCGATCTGGTTGATCGTACAGAAGTACACAGCCTCGATACTTTACGCAGGTGGGTCGGGATACGGTGCCACCGCGAGGAGCAGTTCGCCTGGGCTGTAACCCCCTGGCGCCATCCGCCTGCCCGCCAGCCCCAGAGTCGAATCGAGGGGCATCGAGCGCGTTGGCCTCCGGTCGGTCCAGGGCGATATGGAGAATCTGACCATTGTTGTTGATCTTGATGAGTTCACTCATTCGCGTTTGCCCTCACCAGCTCGGTCACTTCTCATGGTCGCTCGTAGGTTGCGCGTTCAGGCTGATCAGAGCATCGGCCGCAACCACTCCCTGACCTTCGGGCAGGAGCATCAGGGGGTTGATATCGAGCTCAATGATGGACGACGGGTCATTCTCTACCATCCCCGCAACCGCCAGGATGACATCTGCAGCGGCCTTCAGATCGGCAGGTGGAGCGCCCCTGAAACCGCCAAATAGAGGTGCACACTTGAGCCGACCCAATGCGTGCAACACCCGCTCTCTGGTGATCGGCAGCAGGAGCGACGCGCTGTCTTTCATCAGCTCGACCATGATCCCGCCCCCGCCGACCAAAAGATACGGGCCGAATTGTTCATCACGGGCCACACCGACGATGAGCTCCGCCACGACCCCCTCGACCATTTTCTCGATAAGATAGGATTCGGAGAGGCCGGACATCTCCATCACGGCAGCCGACACCTCGTCTGCACTACCAAGATCGAGTCTGACGCCCGCTACTTCGGTCTTGTGCGTGACGCCCAATGCCTTGACGACGACTGGATAGCCCAACTCTCCGGCCGCTGCAGCCGCCTCCCCGGCGCTGCGAACGACTCGAGACGAAGGCACCGGCACACCATATCCGGCGAGAAGGCGCTTGGATTCGGCCTCGTCCAACACCTTGACGAGAAGGTCCTGCCCTTGACCGAAGCTCGTGAGTAACGGTGGGCTGGGAGGCCGACTCCAGGCATCGCCCACATCGACTGCCGCCTGGATGCCTGCGACCCCGGCATCAATGCCGGCAAGCGAGGCGATGCCCTCTTTCATCAAACGCGCCACCACCGACTCCGAAATCGTATCTGAAAAGGTCGCCAGCACCGCGCCCTTGGTGCCGGTCTGCCGTGCTGCTCGGACAAAACCCCTCTCGGCCCCACCCCAGGTCGACTGGTCACAACGGTCTTCTCTTGGGTAATCGAGCAAACACAGCGATACATCAAAGTCCTCTGCCAAGAATGCGCTGAAGTTCTCGGCCATCCGGTCCTCGTCATCCCAGTCGAACATCTGGAAATCGAACGGATTGGCGGCCACCAACCGCTCGTGCACCGTCGCGCGAAGACGTTGGGCCACCTCTTCGGACAGCGGCGGCATGGTCAGGCTCGGGCCCATGCCATCGGCGAGAAGCGTGAGATCACCGCCCGAGGTGCTCATGGCCCCGACCCGCCCACCGTTCAATGGACCGAGAACGTGCAACACCTTCAGCGCTTCTATGAGCGCTTCCAGAGAATCGACTCGAGCCACGCCGAGGCGCTCGAACAGAGCACTCACCAGAATGTCGGAACCGGCGAGCGACGCCGTATGTGATACCACCATTTTCTGGGCGACCTCGGAGCGACCGGTCTTGATGGCAACGATGGGCTTGGCCAGCTCTCGGGCGAAGTTGACTGCCTCCTGGAACGCCTTCGGGTCAGGCATCGTTTCCAGATAGAGTCCAAGCGCCGTGACCCGATCCTGTCGAGCGAAGGTGCGGATCGCATCATGGAGATCGAACTTCATCCTGTTCCCTAGGGATATCATGTAGGCGACGGGAAGACCGCGCCGCTGCATGGTGAGGTTGAAACCCACGTTCGACGACATGGTAATGATGGCCACGCCTTCGTCGACCCGTTGGCCGCCCTGCTGGTCGGGCCACAGCATCGCCCCGTTGAGATAGTTGAGGAGCCCGTAGCAATTCGGACCGACCAGGGGCATGGTACCCGAGGCCTCCAGAAGTTGCTCTTCGAGTTCGGAACCCTCCTCGCCCACCTCGGAAAAGCCAGTGGCATAGCAAATCGCGCCGCCCGTATCCCGTGCAGCGAGATCTCTGACGATGTCGATGGTGAGGTGGCGATTAACACCCACGTACGCAGCATCGGGGCTTCCCGGTAGATCCTCTACCGAGCGGTAGGCCGTGCGCCCCAGGATCTCCGTTTTCTTGGGATGGACCGGCCAGATATCCCCTTTGTATCCCATGAGATCGCTCTGGCGAATCACCTCCTGGGCCTGCGCACCCCCGAAAACGGCAATGGAACGCGGATTCAAAAGACGCTCAAATGACATGTGTTGCCCTCCCGGCGCAAGCTTCGCCGTTCATGAACCCCGGCTCGATTCACCGCGATAACCCCGACAGACCTCAAGGATGATTCCCTCCGCGTCCGAGGTGATTCGAGGCACCAACTCCGTTACCGAGGGGATGTCATTAACCAAACCGGTGGAAACAACGGTCCACAAAAGCTCTTTAACAGTCCAAATATGGTCAGTCAAACCAGCCACCATAGCAGGCGAGCGTTGAAGCTGAGCTCTTTGTTCATCCACTGTTTGAGGCTCTCCGCCATACTTGCCAATTGGCGGTTGCCGGGGGTTCGTCCCGGTTTATAGTCCCAGTAATCAAGTTCGGGTTCAGACGATTCGTGAACCAGCGCCAACACAAGCACCGATTTGACCTGTGCAGGTCACTCAACTTCTTCGTATCCCTCGTAATAGGGTGCTTTGTCGTATATCTCGTACGAAGGTGAGCTCTTGAGGGGAGCAATGCTTGCGATTCCTGCCAGTGAAGCACCGTGTGCCAGGGCCTTCTCTATGATGCTGGCGCTGATACCTGAACGGACGGATGAGTTTCCGGACATTCGCTAGATTCTCCTGCCAGACAGCTCGTGCTCGGCACGAGTGCCCCTGATCGGTCCGACAGACAGACCGGTCGGTCTCATATCTAACCAAACTATCAGTGGATTGTCAAACCAGTCGAATACGTGCATGGGACCTGCTCCGCGAGAGCTCAGGCTTCACTGCGTGTTGGCGCCGTCATCGAAGAACGAAGCGAATCACACATGAGTTGGCGCGAGTTGCAGGGGCATTGGTCAAGCACTACGAGTGTTGGATCTCCGAGCGGCTGATGGACCCGGCGGCGAGACGTCTTGACGGCGCCTGCGGGAGCGGCGCTGATTCTGAGTCGCATCGCCGCGTCTCCGGAGTGAGCATCTCGAAAGGTGGTCACAGTAGCCGTCCGGGCAAGGCGCCAGTGTGCTGACCCTGGTCAATCACCACCACGCCATTTACCAGGACGTGGGGGATACCCACGGGGTACTGATGGGGGTCAGTGAAGGTTGCCCTGTCGCCGACGGTGAATGCATCGAATAGAACCAGGTCGGCCCACGCGCCTTCGCGGAGCACCCCCCGGCCGGTCAGGCCGAAGCGCTCTGCGGTGACGGAGGTCATCTTCTTCACTGCCTCCTCCAGCGAGAGCACCTTGTCCTCGCGCACATACTGCCCCAACACGCGGGGAAAAGTGCCGTAGCTGCGCGGGTGGGTTTTGCGCTGGCTCAGCACGCCACGGGGAGCTACGGCGTTGCCATCACTGCCGACCACCACGAGAGGATGGCGCATCAAAGCACGCACGTTGTCCTCCAACTGGTCGAACCATACACACCCGACCTGTCCCTCGCTGTCCACGATCAGGTCAAAGATGACTTCCAGAGGATCTTTTCCCTCGTCTGCGGCGATTTCCGCGATGTTCTTGCTCAGTACCTCTGGCCGAGCATCACAATCGCTGACCAGGATGTCGGTCCAGTCTCGCATGCCGCCGCGATTCTCCCACTCGGCGCGGTTCTCCTCCCAGTCCTTCCTGATCCGGGCTCTTACCTCCGGGTCGCGCAGTCGCTCCGCGATAGCCTTGGTCCCGCCTGTCTGGGCCCAATAGGGGAGAATACACGCCAGCCACGTCGCGCTGGCGGGGTAGGGGTACTGATCGCAACCTACTTTCACCCCACGGGAATGGGCACCCTCAAGCATGGCCAGCAACCGGCCGGCGCCCTCCCAGTTCCGGTAGCCCTCCAGCTTAATGTGGGAAATCTGCACACGAGTCTCAGCCTCTTTGCCGATCTCGATGGCCTCGGCAACCGCTTCGAACAGGCGGTCTGCCTCGTTTCGGATGTGCGTGACATACATGCCGCCACAGCGCGCTGCCACACGCGCCAAGCCGATCACCTCCTCGGTCCGGGCATAGAAGCCTGGGACGTAATACAATCCGGTGGAGAGGCCACGGGCTCCCTGTTCCATGGCCTCCGCCACCAGCCGTTCCATCCGCGCCTGCTGCTCAGTTGTGGGTTGCAGGTCGTCAAGGCCCAGTACCGCGGCCCGCACCATGCTATGGCCGACCAGGGGCACTACATTCACGGCGGTCCCCAGGTGGCGCAGACGCTCCAAATACTCAGTCATGTTCGCCCACGTGACGTCCAGGTCAGGAGCGCCGACAGCAGCCCACATCTCTGCCATAGTCGTGTCCGACAGCGGGGCCGGGGAGAGGCCGCAGTTGCCGATGACCTCCGTGGTTACCCCTTGCCGGATTTTGCTCTCTGCGCGAGGATTAACCAGCAGGGTAAGATCGGAGTGGGTGTGAGCGTCAATGAAGCCTGGGGTCAGGTGCAACCCCTTCGCGTCGATCGTGTGCCTCGCCCCTTGCTCCACATCCACTGCCACCAATGCGATGCGACCCTCTACTATGCCCACGTCGGCTTCAAAAGCCGGTTTCCCTGTGCCGTCTACCACGACAGCGTTCTTGATCAGAATGTCTAACATGTGCTTGCTCTTCTCATAGGTTTGATGCTCTGTGTCGCACCTAGGCCCGCCGTGGCGAACGTCCGAAGGCGTTGACCGAGATCGCGCCCCAGTGAAAGGATGACTCGCTCTTGGTCTCGATCACCTCCGCTGCCACCACGTCGAAGGCATACCGGTAGGGACAGGGCAGCGGGTTATTGGGGGATGGGAAGTCCGCTGAGAGAATCCTCCGTCCCCTGCTTCGGATCTGGGATCGGAGCAACTGATAACAGCGCTTGCGTGTGGGGATGCAGCTGCTAGTCGATCACATAGCGCTGCATCACGGTGCCGATGCGGCTCAGTCTCTTGGCTGAGAATCCGGTCTCTTCCGATGTGACGGTATCCATGCTTTCTTTTCTCTCGGCCCTCTCAATTGCCGCTGGCTGGGCCAATGTGAAATCCAAGGTGTCTGTGTCAGGATTATTGCCGCAAGTACAAGGTCATCCCCGCTTTCAATGACCTACCGGATTGTGACAGTGCCGTCTTCTCGTATCACAATTCGGTCGCCGTCCTTGACGGATTCTAGGAACTCGTCGCCCAGTTGGTCTACGGCATATATTCGTTTTCCGACCCACACATCAGCCACAACCAGTCCGGCTGCGGCTAGGGAATCAATCTGTTGGGAAAACAACATAGCCTTGGGGGCGACACCCATTTGAGCCACTCTTTGCCATACTGCCCCAGCCGAAGTGGAGCCGATGGTTTGCGGAAGGCAAATGATCTTATCAGTTAGGTTCTTTCCATGGAGTTCCTGGTTGCCACTGTCCGCGCACTGTGCTGCCTCCACCTGAGCATGTATGCTCGTGTAGAAGCTAGCATAGGTATTGAATCCCACGTGGGTCACCAAGGCCTCACCTTCTAGGTTGCCGGGAAGGATTGGTTTTCCCTTGAATGACCTGCTCACTTCAGCTTTCCCCCCTTATCACTCCACTGACCAGAATCTCAATCAGTTCTTCGTCGGGAAAGAACCTGGCCGTAGAATACGCCCGCAGTTTGTCGGAGTTGGTGAGGATCGCGTCCTCGGGTCCCAATACGTGCTCAAACAGGGTTTCAACGCAAGTTCCGCTGAGCCTAACTCCTGCACCCTTCAGCCGTTCATGCGCCTTGGCATCGGCGCTGAACTTTTGGAGAACCCGTGGGGCGGCGCAAATGATGGTCTCAACCGCGAGTCGACTCTGGCTCCTTGCCTGCAAGGAATTGTGGATCCTATTCGTCCACCAATGCAGCTGCCGCAAGCTCAGGTGGGGACAGCCAATAAAGCACCTCTCGGGCCTGGCCTCCCCGTCCGCCCACATTACGGGATAGGAGGCCCTCAGAGCTTGGAGCTCCTGGTCATCTATGACGTAGGTCGTGTGGTCAGGGACTAACAGGTCGGTGCCCCAGTCAACCGCTTCAGGAGTTATGTTCTCCACGTGGTACAGCCCGACTGCCCCGTAGGTAGCACAGGCTGCGCCCATCTCCCGGAGGTAGTCGAGGGTCTCCTCACTCAATCTGCTGTCTAGAAAGCGGTCGAGCCCCACAATCAGGGGCACATCCTCCACAACCTTCGTACCTATGGCAGCGCCCAACAGTTGCGGGTGCGGCAATCCCGCAGTTCGTACCTCCACCAGCCAGGTAGCTCGCCGGCCCTCGTCAGTCAAGAGACCGGCTAAGGGTGTCTTGCCCACGATGTTAGACAAGAGGTCCATGATCGCCCCGTTTCGGTTGCTTCTTGCGCCCAGAACCGAATTGGCGAAGATCACGCACGAGGATTCGGACCACGCCAAGACTGTGCCCCTCTTGGGCACGTTGCCCACTTCGGGCAGACAAGGGCTGCAGGTGTAGGCATCCCTGTCGCGGAGCCCTAGTTGCAGCATCCTCTCATCATAGCGCGCCTGATCTCGGTACATCTGCTCCAAGGTCTGCTCCTGCTCTGGTCTTAAGCTCAAGTTCTCGAAATCCAGTGGAGCTCTTGGATCAAGGGTGAAGGGATGCTTGGTCTTGAGACCGGCCGCCACTAACTCGTCGAGCATCTCTAGGGGCGGCGCGATACCAGGGGTGCACCAGGGTAT
>DATKVP010000235.1:0-4032 GCA_035530015.1 Anaerolineae bacterium
TCTTGGAAGATGATGGTCAACTCCGTCCCCTCCCCTGACACCAGGATGGGAACCTCCTCGCCCTGGTTGGACAAGCCGATCCGTTCTGGATCCACGCTTAGCGGGTCGAGCCCTGCCGCCACCAGATCTGCGAAGGAGAGGACGTAGATTCCGCCCTCGTCGACAGCGATCCTGGCCATCGTGGGGGGTGGCGAAGGGGTGGACGCAGGCGGCACCGCCGAGGAGCAGGCAACCAGCAACCCTACGAATGCCAGGAGGAGTACGGGCCATGGGTGAGGTCTCGGCCCTGGCAGCACGCTCAACCTAACCAGTTGTGAAGATGCGTCCGGAGGATGCATCTTCAGACGCTGGGCTTGCGGACCAGCGCCAGAGCCAGAGAGACCAGCAGCGCTCCGATCAGGGAGATCAGGGAAAGAGACAGCAAGACGGTACTGGGATGGATCGTGGGCCACTGGAGGCGGAAGGACGACCACCCAGCCGCCCCAGGTTGTGAGTCGTCACCCCACGACACAGTATTCGCAGTGGACGTCTCGGCGCCCCCTGCCACGCTGGTGCAGCTAGGCGTCGCCGTCCACTCCCTGTCGGCAGCGGCGGGGGTCAGGGTAGGCTGACCAATGCCTCCAGGGGTCACCGTGGGAGAAAGCCGCTGCACCACCACGGACGCAGGGCTTGGTGAGGAAAGTGGTGGCGGCACGGGAGTCATCGTGGGCGTGCCAGTCGGTGTGAAAGTGGGAACTACGGTCGCCGTGGATGAGGGTGTGGCCGTGGGCACTCTGGTCGGCGTGGAGCTGGGCGTCGCGGTGGGCGTGGACGTTGCCGTTGCGGTCGCAGTGGAGGTGGCCGTTTCCGTCGGTGTGGACGTAGAGGTTGCAGTCGGAGGTGGCCCCACAGTGGCCGACTCAGGATTGTAGCTGTAGAACTCACCCACGGAATGCGTGTCGATGCTCTCCAGCCAATAGTAGTAGGTGACGCCCTCCACGACCTCGGTATCGGGGTAGAAGTAGCTCGCACCAATCATCCCGCCGAAGGCTTTGGAGGGGATAAGGCCTTCATTGAGCTTCTCCCGTTCACTGAATTGTGGCACCCCAGCGCGGTAGAGGTTGAATCCTACGTTGTCTAGCTCTTGAGCCGTTTCCCACTGTAGAACCACACGGTCCTCCTCACCTGTGGCCTCAAAGTACAACAGGTACACCGCCGCCTGAACCGGGGTGGGTCGCGCCGGTAGAAGCCAGGATACCGCCATCATACCCATGGCGCAGACAAGCCCGAGTCTTCTGATCAAGCGAAGAGGTGGATACACGCTGGCATCCTCATGACCAAAACGATCAGACCTAAGCCTAACACATCTCCACGAGGGCGTCAACCGTGGCACAAAGGTGCTTCTACAGAAGCAAGCCCGCGGGGACCTGGGGCACGGGGGTCTGCATACTCCTGCGGAGACTGATAATGCGCAGAACACCAGGGAGTGTCGTCTGCGATCTTCGTGGCATGGGACCGAAGCCGGTGGGGGTCCGGGCCACCACCTTGGCGCGCTGGCCACTGGTGCCGCCGGTTTGCACAACAAAGCAAATGCGGGCGATCCCACCGGGGACCGCCCGCATTTCGGATGCTATTGGCGGGGACGACGGGATTCGAACCCGTGATCTCCTGCTTGACAGGCAGGTGTGTTAAACCAGGCTACACTACGCCCCCGCGCACTACTGGCATATCTTACCACATATGCCCCAATTCGTCAAATCGCTTTCCCATCGCAAGCCGACGGCATCGCCACATCCACATGGCGCTCCGTGGAAAGACAGTGGCGTCCAAGTGCTGATCCGCTGAATTGCAGATCACCTCGGGCTGGCTCATGCTCCGCCGCCATTCTACGATACGCCTATCGGCTGGTACTCGGCCTGGACCTGGTTCAGGCGTCTGTAGAGACCGTCACGGGCCATCAACTCCCCGTGTGTCCCCGTCTCCACGATGCGACTGCCCTCCAGGACAACAATGACATCTGCTCCGCGGATCGTGGACAGACGATGGGCGATCACTATAGTCGTCTTGCCAACCATCAGCCGTTCCAACGCCTGTTGTATCAGTAACTCGGTCTCGGTGTCCACCGAGGAGGTCGCCTCGTCCAGTATCAGAATCGGCGCATCCTTGAGCACGGCGCGGGCGATCGCGATGCGCTGCCTCTGCCCGCCAGATAGCTTGACGCCTCGCTCGCCGATCACCGTGTCGTAGCCGTTAGACAACCGCGCAATGAACTCGTGCGCATTGGCGGTCTTAGCGGCCTGGATCATCTCCTCTTCGGCAGCCCCCGGCCGGCTAAAGAGGATGTTGTCGCGCACCGTTCCGTGGAACAGGAACACATCCTGGAGTACGATGCTGATCTGCTGACGCAGACTTTTCAGGGTCAGATCGCGGATGTCGTGTCCGTCCAAGGTGATCGATCCCTCGAGCACGTCGTAGAAGCGGGGGATGAGGTTGACCAAGGTCGTCTTGCCCACGCCCGTTGGTCCCACCAGTGCCACCACGGTGCCTGGTGCAATGTCCAGATTGATGTGCTCCAGCACCGGGTTCCCCGTGCCATAGCGGAAGCCTACGTCGAGGAAGACAATCGCACCCCTGGCCCTACGGGACAACTGGATAGCATCGGGGCGTTCGACCACATCGGGCTGTTCGTCCAGCAGCTCGTTCACACGCTCCGCACCGGCGAGAGCCTGCTGAACCTCCTCCCACGCCTCGGTCAGGCCCCGCACAGGTTCGTAGAGCATCTCCAGGTAGAGAAAATACGCCACCAGATCCTCAATGGGCAGAGTCTGGTGTAGCACGAAGAGCCCACCAAAGTAGACCAGTACGATCATGCCCAAAGATGAGGAGAACTCCACGAAGGGGTGGAACGTCGCCATCAGGCGCAACGCGTGGAGCAGCGAATCGCGATATCTCGCAATATGGCCGTAGATGTTGGCTGCCTCGATTTCCTCCCTGGTGAAAGCCTTAATCTCACGGATCCCTGAGAGGTTGTCGTTGAGCGCTGCATTCAGTTCACCCAACTCGACCTGGCGTCTGCGAAATGCCGGTGTCACGTACTTGCCGAAACCTCGCATGGCCAAGACGATCAGGGGAATCGGGATCATGCTCAGCAGCGCGAGTTGCCAACTCATGCTGAGCAACACCGCTGTGACCCCGATGAGCATGAATACGTTCACCATCACATCTGGTAGCGCATGTGCGATCAACTGCTCGATCAGGTCCGAGTCGTTGATCATGCGCGACATCAGTTGGCCCGTTTGCTTGTCCTCGTAGAAGCGGAGGGACAGACGCTGCAGGTGCTGATAGATCTCCAGCCGCACGTCCGCGACCACGTTCCAGCCTGCGACGTGGGCCATATAGCTTCTTACGAATCGCAGGACAGCCCGCGCGACATAGAGAGCCAGGGCCAGCACAGCCAACCGAGTGATGGAACCCATAGCCTCCAATCCCGCAGATGGATCGGTGACAACTGCGATCATGCTCCTGACGATCCACGGGACCGCCAGCTGCGCGCCGACGAGCAATAACATGCTGACCACAGTGAGGGCGAGTGGGCCAATGTACCGCCGTGCGTATTTCCGCAAGAACCTAAGCTGTCTCATTGTACGATCTCTCCGGGCAACCGCTCACCGCAGACCCCTCGGTCAAGCCTTCGCTCTACTCTTTCTCACAGGGGCGTGAGCCCGTGACCGCATCCTGGCCCTCCTCGGTGTCTCAGCCCCTACCACACTTGAACGGCGTCTCTCTCGCAGAAACCGGTCGCTGGACGAAAAAACGCGGACACGCAGCACGTGTCGCTTCCCGCCGATGCCTCGCGCGATTCGCTCGCCAACGGAGAAGCCGCCCCACGGAGGGCGGCCTCGGTGTAGTCGGCAGGGACGATGCGGCCCTAACCAGCAATCTCGTGCTTGACAGGGAGGTGTCTTCAACCAGGCTACACCACGCCCCCGCGTATCGCCATTAGATCCTACCACGCGTGCCCGACTTCGTCAAATCGCTGCCCCCTCTCAACCC
>DATKVP010000236.1:0-2754 GCA_035530015.1 Anaerolineae bacterium
ATCCTTGGTGCGAATGATCGGATCACCGGAGTTCATGCCCGGCCATCCTTTCTCCGTTTTGACACTAGCAAACCCACGTGATCAGGCTGCACCATCAGCCAACAAAGCGCTGGGCGTAGACCGCCACCAGCAGCACAACCAGGATCACAATACCTACCACGATGACCATTTGGTCGCGTTTCACGATTGTTCCTCCCTTCTAGGGCAACTGAACTACACTACTCACAACATCGGGCAACTGCGCGCTAATCCCTTGGTGTTCCCGTCACCTCCTTTCGGAGCCAGTCAGACTCCAAGTCCCTGCGACAAGCGCCTCGCCCCACGGTGCGCGAGACCCAGTGCTTCCCCCCTCCCAGCACAATCCTTTCTAGAAGATGCCGCGCCGTTCATGTGTTCCCAGACTGTCTAGTAGAATTGTCTGACACGAATCGTGGACCGTGTCTCAGGTGAGCCTGCATCCGGGACACCGCGGATTCGACGTCTCCTTCTCGTATGGCCTTGAGGATCAACTCATGATCACGATATCCAAGGCCCGTCACTAGCTCCCCCTGTCGGGCGTGGAATCCCCACATGATGGCTCTGTAGACATGATCATCGAGGTTAGCGAGCACATCTGATATGTGCTGGTTCCCGAACTTGCGATCAAAGGCGTGGTGGAACAACCTGTTGGTAGCAAGAAAGGCAGGGTAGTCTTCCTCCTCCAGGGCCTGGTCCGCAGCCCGAAGAGCAGACTCCATGTCGTCAAGCTCCTCCTCGGTGAACTGCTCGGCCGTTTCGCGGATCAGATGACCCTCTAGAATCTCCCTGAGTTGGTAGATCTCTTCCTGGTCAGGCACCGAGATCTTCGTGACTTTGTAGCCCTTGGACGGGTCAGCACCGACTAGACCCTCCTGTTCCAGCCGGGCGATGGCTCTACGTATCGGCGTCCTGCTGACACCCAACTCCTCTGCCAACCGGGTCTCGACCAGAGGCTGTCCGGGAGCCAGGACACAGTCGAGAATAGCCTGCTTGATCTGGACATACGCCGTGTCGTCCACAGACGGTGGCTTTTCTATCTTTGTGAGTAAGGCCCTCTCAGGCATCAGCACACCCCCCTCCGCTACCGCAAATACAAACCGACCCTGCGTCGTCCCACGTGTGGAGAACCCCTCCTCATAGGATTCAACATCTGGTCCATCTGCATGTATGCTGTGGTCGGAATACGGTATCCAGTATACCTCATTTTAGATTCCATGTCAAGTAGTCTGACCTTAGTCCTACCGCACCGTGCATTGGAGACTGGGTTGGGACCATGCAGCAGTTCCCTCAGTGGATTCCGCGCTGGACGAGCCGCGGGCTAGTTCTGATGCGCTCCACCACCCGACGGGTTGCCACGGATCGAAACACCCTGGACGCCACGCCAGCCAAGGCCTACGGGCACAGGAGGGCCCAGGTAGCGGCAGGATGGCCCCGCTATCCATCATTGACTCCCACGTGACCCCGTGATATACTTTCCCCAGAAGACCGGATACTTGTTTCCGTGGGGTAGTCCATGAACTGGTTCGACGTGGTGCTTGGCCTGCTTTTCGTGGTCGGCTTGGCCGGAGGTTACTTCCAGGGTCTGATTCGCCAGGCCCTGAGCCTTGGTGCGGTTGCGTGTGGGATCATATTGGCTACGTATCTATACCTGCCCCTGGCAGCCTGGTTTGCATTCATGTACCCGGACACCTCCGTGGCGATCCGGGAGACCGCGGCCCTCCTGCTGTCGCTGATAGCACTCATTACTGCGCTGGAAATCGCGCAGAGGAAAGCTGTACCGGAGACTCGTATCCTGGCCATCGGCCTGCTCGACCAGATTGCGGGCGCACTGGTAGCAGTCGTGGCCGTGTGTCTCCAGATCAGTATTGGCATCCTCATTCTGAAATACATTGTCACGCTCTCCTGGCCCATCGGTGGGACTGTGCGCCTCCTGCTCATACGGGGGATGCGATCCTCCACTCTGGCGCCAGCGCTGTACAATCTGCTGGTGGCCCTGGTCACAGTCGTAGGTACGCTGCTGCCGAAAGGCAAACCTAGATTTCTTACCTTCATGTGACCGTGTCGCAGGCCCGAGAGCTACTCTCCCCCGTTGGCCGCCGCCAGCGGGGTTGCTTTGTTGAGACACATGAACGACAAGTCCTGGCAAGTCCTGGAATATCACAAGATTCTGAGCCAGTTGGCCGAACACACCTCCTTCTCGCTAGGTCATGAGCTGGCACTCAAGTTGCGCCCATCGACCAGAGACGACGTGGTCAAACGCCGGCAGCAGGAGACTAGCGAGGCCAGACACCTCCTCGATATCAAGCCCACCCTGACCCTGGGAGGGGTGACTAACCTTCGTCCCCTGCTCAAGAAGGCCCGGGTCCAATCGACCTTGACGCCCGGTGAGTTGCTTGACGTGCGCACCACGCTCCTCGCGGCGCGGTCCCTGAGGCGCTCAATCGCTCCCCTGGACGCCAACTTCCCGATCCTGGCAGCCTGTGCCGAGGGGATCGAGGCCTTCTCAGAGTTGCCAGGAGACATCTCCCACGCCATTAACGACCGCGCAGAGGTGGTGGATGAGGCCAGTCCCGATCTGGCCCGCATCCGCCAGCAGGTGGCCGCGGTTCACGAAGACCTGATGGACAAGCTGGAGAGGATCGTGTCCTCCTCCGCGAACAGCCGCTTCCTTCAGGAGAAGATCATCACCGAGCGTCATGGCCGCTACGTAATCCCCCTCAAGGCCGACTTCAAAGG
>DATKVP010000237.1:0-2539 GCA_035530015.1 Anaerolineae bacterium
ATCACTGCAGTCAGGAACTTGGTCACTCCCTCCGACAACTTGATGATCACGTTGCCTGTGAGCCCGTCGGTGACTACGACGTCGGCAAGGCCCGCCGGGATGTCCTTGCCTTCTACGTTCCCTATGAAGTTGAGACGGCTCCCTTTCAACAACCCGTAGGCCTCCTTGACCAACACGCTACCCTTGCCCTCTTCCTCTCCGTTGGACACGATGCCTACCCTCGGCTCCTT
Source organism: Anaerolineae bacterium (assembly GCA_035530015.1). GTDB lineage: Bacteria > Chloroflexota > Anaerolineae > UBA7937 > B3-Chlor > JAUVXJ01. The sequence continues at coordinate 231 of DATKVP010000237.1, forward strand.
GATGCCTAGCGCGGTTTGGGCATAGGCGCTGCCCATGACGCCAAACTGGAGCAGCCATTCCGGCTTGCAGTCGGTATTGGCCCCGATGTCCAGCACCACACAGAACCCCTTGCCCGTAGGATAGAGAGCGGTGAGAGCCGGCCGCTTGATTCCTGGGACGCGACCTAGACGGAACAGGGCAGCAGCCATCACGCCGCCGGAGTTCCCCGCGGAGAAGAAACCGTCGGCCTCACCACCCTTCAGCAGGTTCATGCCAACTACCATGGATGAGTCTTGCTTCGCCTTCGCGGCGATGGCCGGCTCATCCTCCATGCCGATCACCTCGCTAGCATGTACGATGGGGAGCTTCAACCCAGATACGTCGTGCTTCTCCAGTTCGGCTTCGAGTACCTCCTTCTGGCCAACCAAAACAACTTCCACACCGTACTCGCTAGCGGCCCATGTAGCCCCTTCCACCGTCACCTGCGGAGCATTGTCACCACCCATGGCGTCCAAGGCGATTCTCATAGTCCCCCCTTTGTTGTCTTCCTACCACCGTGGCTCGCTGGGTACTCCCTAAGCGCCTTTCGGCCACGTGCAGGCCCTTCTCAGTACGCCCACTGAGAGTCGAAGCCCATATATCGTGGCCCCGGGCGGCCGCGCCCGCCATGGCGACGCGTAGCTTCCTCCAGGGGCCGCCCGGCCCCCTAGCCTCAGTCGCAGTGATCGAGTGCTGGTATCGCGAGCCGATGAGCCCACCATCTACCCACAGCGCTCATCTCGGTTGACGAATCTCGTCGTGCTGCCGAGGAGAGCGTCCAGCTCCCCCCTGAGAACTGGGCCGCCGCCCTGCGCCTGCCGCGAGTCGGCCGTTCATCGCCCGTGGGGCTTGCCAAACCTTTGTGGCCTGCCCTTGACACACGGGGGGAAAGTGACCAAACGGAGGTGCTATGCAAGAACATCGCCACCGCTAATTATAGGAACGCGGACACTAGACGTCAAGTGACTACGTCTCATAGGCAGCCCGTGCAGGGGCCGGCCTCGTGAAGCGATTCCGGTCCCTGGATCGAACGAGAAATCGCTGATCGCAGTTGGCCTCGGCGAACTGCGCTTCTGCGAGACGCGGACGAGACGGCCCTCTCGGCGGTGTCCATCGGCCAGTCAAGACTCGCAGTGAGCGCCAGGTCGGTCCCACAAGCAGCGATCCAGGCGGGGTGACACAGGCTGCAGCTTCTCAGAGCACGGAGAACATTCCCTCTCGTGAAGTCGCGCACAGCGCGACCTCCACACGCCAGTATGCGACGGGTGACGTGATCACCATCCTCAGTCCCTGCTATTGCCCCTCAGTCCACTTCCGGCTTGACTGGGTCGGATCACGTCTATCCCTTGACAATCTTCAATAGTTGTATTATTATAGATAGAGCGGTATCGCTTCGGTGCGAATGCCGGAATAGTGTTGGTACTCTAGGGGATGGTCTGCGTCTTGGCAGGTCTCGGTTGCTGTCCCCACGGTGTTTGGTAGGATAACGGCCGAGATTTTTTCTTTGTCGGCGAAGCTGCAGCCCACACCGGTGCGCATCAGCCGTTGTGTGCTACCACATGCTGGGTAGGAGAGGTGGTGATAAGTGACCTATGAGCGTCCAACTCAAGCGAGGGGAATCTCAGGATGAGCTGCTAAGGCGATTCCGCAAGCAGGTTGTGAACAGCGGGATCCTGGGGGAAATCAGAAAGCGAAGATGGTTCGTGTCCAAGGGCGAGAAACGCAGAATGGAACGCAAGCGGGCCATCCGCAAGGCTAGGCAACGACGAAGCAGAAGAACTTAGTGCCCGCTTGACTCCTACTGGTCCCCAGTACAGAGGCTCGGTATGGTATTCGCCGATAAAGTCCTAAAATGTGTCTCATGCGGAGAAGAGTTCGTTTTCAGGGTCGAGCGGCAGAGGGCATTGGCAGCCCAAGGCGAGGCCGCTGAACCGTTGTTCTGCTCAGACTGTGCGGCTGGAGAGAGCGGCGAAGAGATATCGACAACCGCACTGATGGGCCACGTCAAGTGGTTCAGCATCAGAAAAGGATACGGCTTCATCACACGGGATGACGGTGGTGGAGACGTATTTGTGCACCACTCAGGCATCCAGGGGGAGGAATTCAAGGCCCTCTTTGAGGGGCAAGAAGTAAGCTTCGAGATCATTAGCGAACCCAGAGGGCCAAAAGCAATCAACGTCGTTCCCCAGAAGGACACCTGAACTCACTCAACCTCCTGTGTTTGAGGTGATCCGCTGCAGCGGTCGTCCTACTCCGCTGCCCCTCAGAAGACTGCTGAAAAAGATCCTCT
>DATKVP010000238.1:0-6225 GCA_035530015.1 Anaerolineae bacterium
AGAAGACCTTCGCCACGTTCATACGCCTGGGCCTACAAGCGCAATTCCCTGTAGTATGTCGTGGAGAGGAGTCACCAGCAGCCCAGGTACAAGCCCGAGTAGCAAACACAGGCTCGCCAGTGACAGGATGATCACTGTAACCATCAGTGGTTCTCGTTCCTCACCTGTTTCTGAGGAGCCCTGGAGCATCACGGACCATGATCGCAGATACCCCAGTACCACGCCCACCCCGGACAGGACCAGAGCGCCCAGGAATAGAGCGTCGAATTCGGTGAGGGATCTGTATACCAGCCAGCGGGTGGCGAAGCCGTTGAAGAGGGGGAAGCCCCCCAGTGCCAAGCCTCCCGCGATGTACCCGAGTGTGCCTCCCGGTGTCTGTCTCAGCGCCTCTCGCAGCGTGGACGGGGTCTCACGCTTCAGGTGGGAACCCAGGGCACCCATACTCATGGCCACCAGGAGCACTGTCAGGGACCGATTCACCGAGTGCGCTAGAGCGGCGGTGATGCCCGGAAGCGTTCCCGTTCCCAGACCCACCAGCACGAAGCCCATGTCGCTGATGGCCGCGTATGCCAGCAGGCGGCCCGGCTGACGCTGTCCGAAGGCAAACAGCCCGCCGATCAGGGCCGTCAGCACGCCAGAGGTGGAGATCACGGACAACGTGGGTGCGTCGGTGGCCAGCCAGGGGTTGTCCCCCATCACACCGATCATCAGGGCTAGACTCGCCTGACTGAAGATGCAGATCAGCAGCGCTCCCGCCATCGGGGGGGCGCCCCGCACGGCCGCGGGCAACCAGGAATGGAAGGGCGCTGCCGCCAGCATGATCCCAAAGCCAAGGGATAGTGCGATCACGGCGAACCGAATCAAGAGCGCATTCTCTGGGTGCAAGGTGAAGCTCTCGAAGAGCCACGGCAGGAGAAGCAGACAGGGCGCCGCCAGCACCTGAGGCACCAGGTACCCTAGGGCTGTCCCCGTTGGCGCGGGGCGCCTACCGTGGATCGTGAACACGAAGATCAGCGCTGCCATCTCCAGAAGGAAAACAGCGATGAGGAAGGTGCGAATGAGCATCGCTCCACTAAGGAGACCCAGGATGGCCAACAGGCAGGGACAGAACGCCCATCCCTGGGGGGACCGCCAGGTGTAAAGGATCATCAAGCCAGCTAGAACGTAGAAGAGGAGCAGAAGAAACCGGTTGAGGTCATCCAGGATCAATTCGCGTCCCAGGAGGTACCCTGTCTGACCCAGGGGCGTGCGAGCGCAGATACCTATCAGCGCCAGGATCGCCGCCACAGAGACGGAGATGGCCGCGGTCCAGTAGCGTCTCAACAGGTAGACTGGGGCTGCGGCACCCAGCGGGAGGAAGATGAGAAGGAGTAGATTCATGCTTGGTGGTCCTCGGCAGGGAAGGCCGTCTGAGTTGCGGTGAGGTAGGCCACGGCCAGAGCGATGAGGAGATTGACCATTCCCACCAGCGCAGCCACACTGAGACTCTCTTCGAAAGTGGCCAACAGGATTCCGAAACCCGCCTGGAAAGTCAGAAGACCGAGACCGACCTTGAACGGATCCCTGGCCAGGACGACAATGAGGAGTCCAACGATCACCAGCCAGTAACAGGCCTCAGAGATCCCGTACGGCTGGTCAACGAAGGGGTGTCTACTCCCCAAAGCGTAGCTGACTACCGCAGCGAACAGGGCAACCGGAAGTCGGAACCACAGATTCATGGAGAAGGAATCACGTCCGGCCAGGATCAGTTCGCGGTAACCGTGGTTTGCTTCCTTCCCCTTTCCCCAGTGCATGCGCCGGGCCGTGAGGTAGAGGATCACACAGGCCATACCACCAATGATAACCTTGATCAGCGCGACCCTCAAGGGTATCACCCTGGCCAGAAGCACGCCTACCAGTACGAACTGGGCCATCAAGGCCCACAGATTCAGCCTCCAGTCCTCTAGGACTAGGATCACTGCCCCTGTGATCAGCAGGCCTAGCATCAGCTCCAGGTGGGAGAGCGAAACGAGCGCGGCAAGAAGGTCCCCTAGTGTTTCCATCTCAGTATCTCAGCTAGTCAGAAGCAGGAGGGCAACAAGAGTCGCGAACACCAGAATCCATCCAGGGGAATGCGTTCCTTCGAAGAAACTGCCCACCAGTTCGAGAATGGAGGAGGCCCGCTGCCCGCTCCAGTCCAACGCGCTGAAGAGCCAGTCCATCCTGGCGACTGACTGGACCGTCTCCAGGGAGATACCCGCGCGCTCCACGATGACCTTCCCTCTGCGGTACAAGAGATATCCCCCGGCCAGGGACAGGAGCGTGGCCGCAAACTGGACCGAAGGTAGAGGTGTCGTCGGCGAGTAGACCAGGCCAAGGAGGTCCGGACACGCCGCCAGCGCACTCTGGGCTCCCACCACCAAGCCGAGCAGGGGGGGGTGGAGGCCGAAGACGACCAGCGGGATAGCCAGTATCGTCATGCTCGCCACCACGACAGGATTCATCACGCCTTGATCCCCGTCCTGCGCAGGTTGTTCCAGGCCCATCTTGAGTAGAGGGGCCACCAGGAAGCTGTTGGCCAGCAGGCTGAGGAGGACGAGGGGAGCGAGGTTGGACTCCACCAGGGATTGGTACAGCAGTTGCCTGCCCAAGAAACCAATGGTGAGAGGCGTGCCCGCCAGAGCTGCAAAGGACACCAGCACGCAGCAGCGTTTCCAGAGTTCGTACGTGCGCGGCATTGGACCATCGGAAGCGGCTTCGCTCAGGAAGAGCAGGGCGAGAGCAAGCGCCAGGGCAACTGTCTGTGATGCTATGATGGCGGCAGAGTAGGGTGCAGTGAGAGCAGCGGCCAGGGCCATGTGGCCCACCTGGTTCAAGACGACGAAGGCAATCATGCTCCTCAGACGTTTCTCGAACCACAGGGGAAAAGGGCTGAGAAAGACCGACACGCTGCCCAGGACGAGGGCCAATTCCCGGACCGGCAGCGAGGTCACCGCCGTGAGGCTGAGGGCGCGAGCGAGCAAGTATCCACCGACGATCACCGGGACCAAGTGCCACAGCATCAGGCTGGGGAGCCTCATCCGCACGCTCGAAGGCAGGGCAACGAACGCCGGGTATACACCGAGACGCAGCAAGGCGGCCAGGACCAGAAGAGAGACAACCCGGGTGGGCAGAGGAGTCGCCTGAATAGCGAAGGTCTCCCCCTGTGCCTGAAGCAAGAGGAGGGCCGCCAGCAGAGCTACTCCTGCCAGGTAGTTGATACCCAGCAGTCTGAACCCGGTTCGAGCAACTGTCTGCCCATCGCTGGCCTGGGCGATCAATACGAGCATGCCTAGATCAAGGAGCGCCCAGCTGAGACAGAGGGTGACCAGATTGGCCGAGAGGATGGTGCTGAAAGCACCCGCCATCACCAGGAAGACCGCACCAAGGTGATGGCTGCGTCCTCCGTTCGAATTGAGAGAAGCATAGGTGGAGAGAATGGCCATCACCGCGATGCTGGCTATGAGCGACAAGAGCCCCAATGATAGGCTATCGGCGCGGAGACTCAACTCCACTCCGAACAGCGGGGCAGGGCGCCAAAGGGGACTGGTCCGCATGATTGGCTGATCCCAGTAGAGCAGCAGACATGAGACGAGGCAGCCGACTGCCACGATGAGGCCCAGGGCGTGGCCGGCCTTGCTACTGACTATCCTCGCCACCAGTCCCAGGGTTAGTACTCCCAGGATGAGAATGATGACAGGGTAGAGGGGGGTCATGAGAGGCATTGTCGCTCCTGCGGCGGATTGGTCGGAGGCAATTTTAGGACAGATTGTGGCCTTTGTCAATGGTAGAAAGGGTGCGTGGCTCCAACGTGCGGCAGGCAGGCGCCGGCACAGGGCACTACGGGGCCCCAGATTGGTGTGCGCGCCTGGCTTGGCAGATCAGAGGAAGTCCCGCCAGGGTCCACGCTGCGAGCGCTCTGTGGAGGAGACCAGGCCATGGTCGTCGAGCCTCCAGGCGGAGGCGTCCGCTCTCTCCACATGGAGACAGCTGCGAGGCTTGCCTCAGAAGAACTTGCACATTTGACACATGTCGACGCTGTGCAGATCACAACGCAGGATGCCCTCTACCACATAGCCCTGCTCCTGGTAGAACTTCTGGGCTTCGGAGTTCCAGTACGTCTTCAGGCTCACCTTGTGGCACCCCTCGCGACGACAGAGTTCCTCCGTCCTGGCCACTAGAGCCCGGGCTATGCCTTCGCCCCGGCGATCGGCGGCAGTGATGATCTGAGTTACCTTACCCAGGCCCGCTTTGATCTTGAAGGCGACCGCACCCACGACCCGGCCGTCATCGCGGGCTACGAGCGCATAGCGCTGCTCGTCCCACATCTCTGCGTCGTAGCGGCCGAACATGCGCTCGTTCACGGGCTTCCATTCCCTGTGGAGGAAGTCTTCAATCTCCTCCCGCCCTACTTCTCCGATCTCGAACTGCTTCTCTTCCTCGTTCACAGATTTGAGCCTCGCTCCGCTGCTAGATGGTCTCTGCCTCCCTCAGGCAGGCGTCCAGGGCTTCCTCAATGCAGATGCTGTCGCACCGTTGCTCTCGACTGAGATGGGCAAAGAACTCCACATTTCCAGCAGGGCCTCTTACTGGTGAAGGGATCAGACCCCGTATCCGTAGTCCTTCTCTCGTCGCCAGTGCGGTTACCTTTTCCAACACCATACGGTGCACCGCTGGGTCCTTCACCACCCCGCCCTTGCCAACCTGATCCCGCTCGGCCTCGAATTGAGGCTTGATGAGGGTTAGAATCTCTCCCTCGGGTCGCAGCAGCTTTACGACCCGGGGCAGGACCAACTCAAGAGAGATGAAGGACACGTCAATGGTCGCTAGATCTATAGGCTCCGCCAGGCTTTCCAGATAGCGAACGTTCGTCCGGTCAAGCACCGTGACTCGCGGATCCTGGCGTAGTTTCCAGGCCAACTGGCCATATCCCACGTCGACGGCATAGACCTTGCGCGCCCCGCGCTGCAAGATGCAGTCTGTGAAGCCTCCCGTGGAGGCCCCGATATCCGCCGCGATCCTGTCCGAGACATTCACGTCGAAACGATCGAGAGCGTGCGCCAGCTTGATACCGCCCCTGCTGACGTACGGAGGCCCCTCACGAATGGTCACCTGGGCGCCCTCGGGGATGCGAGTCCCGGGCTTGTCGATGACGTGACCGTCCACCAGCACCTGACCAGCCATGATCAGGCTCTGGGCCTTCCGCTGGCATTCGACGAGTCGCCTCTCGACCAGGAGCGTATCGATCCGCACCTTTTCCACGTAGCAAAGGTAACCTCACGCGGAGCAATTGTCAAACGATTGACTATTGCCGGGCGATGGCTTATCATGGTTTTTGTGTTCACGCAGCTACTGATCACCATGCGACCGAAACAATGGACGAAGAACTTGTTCATCTTCGTGGCATTGCTTTTCGACCTGAAGCTTCTCGACCCCATCTACGTTGCCAGAGCAGTACTGGCTTTCATCATCTTCTGCGTGCTGTCTGGCGGCATCTACCTGATAAATGATCTCACCGATGTGGAGAAGGATCGGCAGCATCCTGTCAAGCGCACAAGGCCACTGGCATCGGGGAAGCTGAGCAGGTCATGGGCGGTGCGCGCGGCAATACTGCTGCCGCTCATCAGCCTATCCCTGTCGTTCCTCCTGGGCCCATGGTTCGGTCTCGTTAGCCTCGTCTACTTTGTCCTCCAGTTGATGTATTCGTTCGGCTTGAAGAAAGTGGTCATCGTGGATGTCTTGGTCATCGCAGCTGGATTCGTGCTGCGGGTGGCTGCTGGTTCTGTCGTGGCTGAGGCTGCGAGATTCTCCCCCTGGCTTTACGTGTGCATGACCTTGTTGGCCCTATTCCTGGGTTTCGGCAAGCGGCGAAACGAACTCGCAGTTCTCGACACCAATGCCCTCGCTCATCGCAAGGTGCTACTGGACTATTCGCCTGAGTTGCTGGACCAGATGATGTCCCTCGTGACCTCTTCGTTGGTGATCGCCTACTCGTTGTACACCTTCTCCGCCGAGAACCTCCCCCAAAACAAGAGTATGATGCTCACTATTCCCTTTGGTCTATATAGTATCTTTCGCTACCTGTATCTCGTTCATCAGAAGAACCTGGGTGGCAGCCCTGAGGAGATACTCATCGGGGATGTTCCGTTTGTGGTCAGCAACTTGTGCTGGGGCGCTGCGGTACTGTTGATACTGTACGTGTTCTAG
>DATKVP010000239.1:0-4710 GCA_035530015.1 Anaerolineae bacterium
AAATCCACTGCACGATGGCCACCGCCGACCTGGTATCGATCATGCTCCGGGACAGCGCCCACATAAACGCCAAAGACGTGGAGTACGTCAACAAGAAGCATCGGCGCAAGGGCCTGCCCCTCGTGGAGCCGCTCTACAGTATCGAGGAGGCGGAAAACGCACTGAGGTATCTTGTGGCGCACAAGTACGACCGCTGGTTTCCCGTCACCAGGGGTGTGCGGGCAGTCCTCAGGGACGCAGGACACATCTTAGGCTCGGCAATCACAGTCCTGGAAGCGAACGACCATGGGCAGAGGGTGCGTCTCGGGTACACGGGTGATCTGGGACGCAAGGACCTGCCCATCCTTCGCGACCCCGCCCTGGTGCAGGACCTAGACTACCTCGTCACAGAGAGCACGTACGGGAATCGCCTCCATGAAGACATCACCCAGGTGGAGGACCACTTGGCCGAGAGCGTGATGGAGACCTACTCGCGACGCGGCAAACTCATCATCCCCGCCTTCGCCGTGGAGCGAACGCAGGAAGTGGTCTACACGCTGCATCGGCTCAGGAAGGCAGGACGGATACCATCGCTTCCTGTGTACGTGGACAGTCCCCTGGCTATCGACGCGACGGAGATCTTCCGGCTACATCCCGAATGTTTCGACGAGGAGACGAACGAGTTCCTGCTCCGCGAAGAGGATCCTTTCGGGTTTCGAGGTCTTCGCTACCTGAGGAACGTGGAAGAATCGAAGCTGCTCAATGAGATGGATGGGCCGATGATCATCATCTCGGCCTCTGGGATGTGCGAGGCTGGCAGGATTCTGCATCACTTGAAGAACAACGTTGAGGACCCTCGAAACACAGTTCTCATCGTCAGCTATCAAGCCGAACACACACTGGGGCGTCGCATAGCGGAGCAAAGGGAAACGGTCCGCATCTTCGGAGATGAGTACCGGCTCCGAGCGCAGGTGAGGGTGATAGACGCCTTCAGTGCCCACGCCGACCGAGATGAACTACTCGGGTGGATCGGGAAGGCAAGAACCAATCTGAAGACAGTCTTCGTCGTGCACGGCGAGGAGGAGGAATCGCTGGCTCTGGCGAAAGGGATCAGCGAACTTGGAGCCCATCAAACCTCTGTGCCTCGGCTTGGAGAGCGCGCCACCATCTAGAGCCGTGCGCGCCTAGGGTTCGTGATACCTGATAACCTCCGCCACCGGCAGTCTCTCGGGAGCATCCACCTTGGTCGATTCTGGCACCCCCATGGGGATGACCATCACGAGTTCAAGATCGTCTTCGATGTCGAGCATCTCCCTCACGCTCTCCCTCACGGCGATGGGGCCATCCATGACACAGGTTCCGTATCCCAGGGAGTGCGCCTTGAGCAGCATGTTCTGCACGGCCATGGCCACGCTCTTCTGCACCGTGTCGATGACTATGGGCGTCACATCCAAACCGACATCCCCCAGCGCTCTGGTCTTTTCGATGACCGTGCTCATGGGCATCTTGAGCACTGGGTTCTCGTATGGCTTGGTGCAGGCGACGATCACCAGCGGCGCGTCTGTAAAGAAACTGGTGTAGCTACGCAGGAACCTGCAAAAGGCGGCGAGTCTCTTCTCCCCCTTGGCGAGCGCCTCCTTGGAGAGCGCCTGGAACTTGTCATAGACCACCTGGGCCATCTGGGCGATGGTCGCCCTGTCCTCCACGATGATGAACCGCCACGGCTGGATGTTCGTGCTGCTGGGCGCCCAACAGCCGGCCTCGATTATCGCCTCGATGTCCTCCCGGGGAATGGGCACGTCGGCCTTGTACTTCCTGATGCTGCGTCGCTGCCTGATGGCTTCGTCGAGGTCCATGTTGCCCTACCCTCCTCTCACATCTGCACCATACAACACCTCCGGCTGCCGGACGTCACGCACGCCCGACTGGCCGGGAACGTTCTGGTTCTTCACAGCTACTACCAAACCCACCAAGCTCCACCCATCCCGCACCTCTCGTCGCTCCACAGAGAACAGGGGATGGTCGAACAGCTTCCGGTTTTCCTCCCAGGTCCGCGGCGAGACGGTGATCCGAAACGCCCAGTTGAGAAACCGGCTCCAGAGATCAGTCTTCAGTATGCGGCCTCCCTCCACCAGGACCAGCCGCCCTCCAGGCACGAGTACGCGTGCCATCTCACCCTGAGCTACAGGGTCAAGGATAAAGTAGTCGGGAAAAGTGGCCACCAGTGAGTGGAAGGCTCCATCGGGAAATGGCAGATCCTGAGCACGGGCCCGACAGATGGGAGCTCTGCCTCCCCGGCGACGGAACTTCCGCGCCGTCATCCATACCATGTACGGAGACAGGTCCACACCGGCGCATTCATAGCCCCCTACGGTCATGTCCCACAGGAGATCACCCGTGCCGAAGGCCACCTCCAGGACCCGCTCACCTTGCAGTTCAGGCAGAGCCGCTCGCTGCCAGTCGTGCCACTTCCCCCGTGAGACGATGCGGCTCACCAGATCGTAGGTCCAGGCGAATTCATTGTAGAAGTGGTGAAACACAAACCGAACGAATCTGTACCAGAAGTGCACGAGTGAAGTCACCTCCAGCGCATATTGTACGTATTTGGAGGGGGCTGAGCAAACAGTATCATGGCAGTGCAAGCGTACCTGCTCTATAATGGGCCGGGAAGCTAGTTGAACGGAGGTGCCGTCATGAGGAGAGAGATTCGGGCCCCGCGCGGGACGCAACTCACCTGCAAGGGGTGGGGCCAGGAAGCTGCCATGCGAATGCTGATGAACAATCTGGACCCTGAGGTGGCCGAGAAGCCCGATGAGCTAATCGTCTACGGCGGGCGTGGTAAGGCGGCCCGCAACTGGGAGGCTTTCGACGCCATCGTGGCCACGCTAAGACAACTAGAGAACGACGAGACACTGCTGGTACAGTCAGGCAAGCCAGTGGGCGTCTTCACGACCCATCCAGATGCGCCACGTGTGCTCCTGGCCAACTCGAATATCGTCCCTGCTTGGGCCAACCAGCAGTACTTCGACGAAATGGATGCCAAAGGTCTTATCATGTACGGTCAGATGACAGCCGGAAGCTGGATATACATCGGCACCCAAGGCATATTACAGGGTACTTATGAGACCTTGGGCGCTCTAGCCCAAAAGCATTTCGGCGACAGCCTCAAGGGCAGATTCGTCCTCACCGCGGGACTGGGTGGCATGGGTGGTGCCCAACCCCTGGCCATCACCATGAACGAGGGCGTCGGTCTCGTCGTGGAGGTGGACCCGACGCGCGCCCAGCGGCGTCTGCAGACCGCCTACGTGGATGTCGTGGTGGATGACCTGGAAGAGGCGATGACACTGGTGCAGGAAGCTCTCTCCAGAGAGGAGCCGAAATCCATCGGGCTCATCGCCAACGCCGCCGATGTCTATCCCGAACTGGTGATCCGGGGCGTAGTGCCCGACGTGGTCACCGACCAGACCCCTGCTCACGAGCCCCGCAGCTACATCCCGCAGGGACTATCCGTAGAAGAGTCGCAAAGACTGTGGGACAAAGACCCCGAGGAGTATACCCGTCGCTCCGTCGAGTCCATGGGGCGTCACGTCCAGGCCATGCTCGACTTCCAGCAGAAGGGCGCTGTGGTCTTCGACTATGGGAATAACATCCGGCAGAGAGCCTACGAGGCAGGCGTGAAGAACGCCTTCGACTTCCCCGGCTTCGTCCCCGCCTACATCCGGCCTCTCTTCTGCGAGGGCAAAGGGCCTTTCCGCTGGGTAGCCCTCTCGGGAGATCCTGAGGACATCCACAAGACCGACGAAGTGGTAATGAAAGAGTTCTCATACGACGAGCATCTGGTGCGCTGGATCAAGCTGGCCCAGGAGAAGGTGAAGTTCCAGGGGCTGCCATCGCGTATCTGCTGGCTCGGCTATGGCGAACGGGCCAGATTCGGCCTGATGATCAACGAGATGGTGGGAAGTGGTGAGATCTCCGCACCCATCGTCATCGGACGGGACCACCTGGACGGCGGCTCGGTGGCCTCCCCCTACCGGGAGACAGAGGGCATGAAGGACGGAACGGACGCCATCGCTGACTGGCCGTTGCTCAACGCCCTCCTCAACGCGGTGGGAGGTGCAACCTGGATCTCCATCCACCATGGCGGCGGCGTGGGTATCGGGTACTCCATTCACGCGGGGCAAGTCACCGTGGCTGACGGCACGCCAGAGGCCGCTCGACGCCTGGAGCGCGTCCTGACCACGGACCCTGGATCCGCCATCATGCGGCACGCGGACGCGGGCTACGACAAGGCCATAGACGCCGCCAGGCGCCACGGCATCAAGATTCCCACGATGAATCAGACCTGAGAACGGTCCTCTGCATACCATGAAAGCCGATCTCGTAGTACATAGCTCGGAGGAACTCCTCACCCTCGCCTCGCCGGCAGGGCCCAAGCGCGGCCCGGCGATGAGGGAGCTGAGCATCGTCGAACGCGGGGCCGTTGCGCTCCAGGGTGACCGCATCGTCCTCGTGGGCAACACCGAGGATGTCCTCGCTAAGGCGGGAAACGCCGCCAAGACCATAGACGCCTCGGGTAAAGTAGTCTTGCCGGGTTTTGTTGATCCCCACACCCACGTCATATTCGCCGGAGATCGCGCCTCGGAGTTCGAGCTGCGTCTCCAAGGGGCTTCCTACATGGAGATCATGGCCGCCGGGGGCGGGATCATGAACACCGTCCGTGCCACCAGAGCG
>DATKVP010000240.1:0-3685 GCA_035530015.1 Anaerolineae bacterium
GGATCCTAGGCTCGAGGTCCATCACGTTTTCCCTCCAGCGGCACTCGCTCCAGGGCGATGAGACTCGCCAGTCCGACCAGGAGCACAATCACTCCCAGGAGATAGGCCTCTCTGAGGCCGGATTGCATGATCAGCAGGCTCGCCAGCCCCAGGGCGCAACATACCCCGTATAGAAGGATCACTGCTTGCCTCTGGGACAGACCCAGCGAGACCAGGCGGTGTGATGCGTGGTCCCGGCCAGGGTTCGTGAGAGGGTTGATACCCCGCCGCAGACGGGAGAAGACCACCAGGGTAGTATCGAAGACAGGCAGGCCCAGTACCACCACGGGGATCATCCACGTGATGATGTTGGGGCGGCCCGGAAAGCGCAGTTTGATGCCCACTACCGCCAGCACGAACCCCAGGAACATACTGCCGGCATCTCCCATGAAGATGCTGGCCGGATTGAAGTTGTAAACCAGGAACCCTATACAGACGCCCATGAGGGCTGCCGCCAGGCTCGCCACCAGATACTGGCCGTTCCAAGCGGCCAGCAGGAGAAAGAAAGCCGCGGCCAAGGCACCCACCCCTCCCGAGAGCCCGTCCATGTTGTCCAGCAGGTTGAGGGCGTTGGTGATGCCCAGTACCCAGAGAAACGTGATGAACAGGTTGAGCGCTTGATTCGGCAGGAAGCCTACCTGGACGCCAGAGGCGACGATGATGCCGCTCGCGAGGGCCTGCCCGAGGAGCTTCATTACGGGACGCATGCCCCAGCGATCATCCCAGATACCCAAAAAAGAAACGAGAGTCGCACCGATAAGAATGCCGATTGCCTGGGAGACCACCCAGCCTTCGCCGAAGATGACCAGGGCTACGATGAAGCCAGCATAGATGGCTATGCCTCCGAGCAGAGGGACCGGCATCCGATGGAGCCGTCGGGCATCTGGTCGGTCAACGAATCCCAGGCGATTGGCGAGGCGGCGGATGATGGGAGTAGCTCCGAGAACGAGGATGAAGGCGCTGGCGAAGATAAGGACAAGGTTGATCACTGGACCATAGCCTCCAGTTGGGAGATGATGCCGTCCCACGCTGGTTTCTCTTCCTCGCTGGCCAGTTCTCGCGCGATTTTGGCTTCTGTCAAAGCATCCTCTATGCGGCCCAGGTCACGATAGATGAGCGCCAGGTTGCGATGTGCCTGGTAGTTGTTGGGGGACAGCTGTATGGCTTTGCGGCAGCGCTCCCCAGCCTGTTCCAGCTTTCCCTGTTGGCCGTAGAATGCACACAACTGCAAGTGCGGCTTCACCTGGTTAGGATCGAGGTCGAGCGCCTTCTCGTATGCTTCGGTGGCCCCGTCTATGTCGCCTGCCACCGCATAAGTATCTCCCACCAGAAGGTAGGTCTGCAAGAACTCCGCGTCGAGAGCCAGGGACTCCCGAAACTTGGTTATGGCCTCGTCGTACTTCCCTGCCATAAGGTAGACCATTCCCCACTCGTTGAACAGCTGAGCGTTGTGCGGGCTCAAGGTGGTGGCATCCTCGTAGTAGCTGACCGATTGCTCCCACCTCTGCTCGAATTGCTGGGGATCGGTGCTTCCCTCTGCCCATACGCGGAACACACGCCCCAGATTGGCCGAGTGATCGGTGTTGAGGTGGTTGATATCCTTGGCCTTGGTGAGCACAACGAAGGCGCTGAGAAACAGGCTGTCTCTGTCGAGGAATGCCACCTCCTGCGAGCTCAGGCGGAGGAAATCGTCGAGGGATTGGGGCTCGAAGGAGACCCGCCCCTCGTCGTCGGTGATGGACTGGGCCTTCTCCAGCAACGCTCGCGCCATGAAAAGATGGTACCAGTCCTGCTCGGGAGCCAGGAGCATGCTTTCCTTGTAGAGCGCGATGCTAGCGTCCCACTGCTGGTTCTCGTCCCAATTCAGTCCCTGCTTGTAGTGGGTGTCGGCTCTCACCAAGTTTACATTGGTGGAGAATACCAGGACGATGGCGCCGACCAGCAGGACGGGCACTGCCAGAGCGCTCGGCCAGCGGCCCAGCTGCGGGGCCAGCCTGGCCCTGCCGGAGGCCAACGCCAGAGCCACCATGAGCATGACGCCGAAGACCACGGCGTAGTACACGACCACCGTGTTGGAGAGCAACCTGGAGTAGGCGACCAAATCGTCGACTGTCCTGATCTCCGGTTCGTAGCTGACGATCGAGTAATGTATGACGGTGAAGGTAGCGAAGATACCCAGGCTGATAAAGATGTAGACCAGCATAGGTAGAACAATGCCGGACTGCTCACCCTGTGCGATCCCTCCCCGCCACTCGAACATGATGATCGCACCGCCGGCCAGCCAGGTCAGGACCAGAAGCCAGGGAACGCTGTATCCCCCAGCGGAAGCTCTAAAGACGCCGGTGATGTGGTCGTACCCCAGGGTGGCCATCACCAGGCCCATGAGGAGGGATAGGGAGGCCAAGTCCTCAATCCCTCGCCACAAGGATCCAAGTCGCGCAAAGCGCCGTCCCTGCCCTCCTGGACGTCTGCGGCGGCGCCCCCTCCGGGACATTCCGGCGTCCGCCTGTGGTCGAGGCGCCTCCTGCTGCGTACCTGTTTCTGCGGCCGGGTGCTCCCACAGGGAGAGCCCTATGATCACCAGCAATGCACAGTAGATCCAGAAATACGTTCTGGTGGCAGCGATAGCGATGCCGAAGTGAATCTCGATAAAGTGGGCGACGATGGCCGAGAACAGGGCGATCAGCAGTACTTGATCTCGGAACGGGATGTCGTCAGCCTCGTCTTTCCTGCGCAGGGCGAAGGCATGAATAACCAGGTAAGCCAGGAAGCCCAGGGTGATACCGACTGCCAGCGCGACGCCAGAGAAGCGCCAGGTCCCCTCGATCAACCGAGCGCCGAGGGCGAACAGACCCCCTCCCAGGATCCACATGATGATGTAGATCATGCGCTGCCTGCGATCCATCGCCGCACCCAACCACTTGAGTCCGTAGTAGAACAAACTGCCGAAGAGGATCATGTACGTGATGAACCCTATCCACCCCGTCATAGCGAGGGCGTCAAAGGTCTCGTTGTGCGCGCGGTCCGGAGAGGCGTTGCGGGCTTCGTAGTGAGCCAGATCGGGGGGATAGAACCGGTTGTAGGCCACGAACATGGACTCAGGCCCGTATCCCACCAGAGGGCGGAGTGCGTTCAACCCGTCCAGCTGGTCAGGGGGCAACCCTATGGGTTCGTGAGGGCTGATGAGATTGATGACGCCTTCCCAGATGAGCACCCTCACCTTGCCGGTGCCCGTCTCCGTCTCGAAGATCTGGCCCAACCGGCCCACGTAGGGGATCTCGCGCAGCGGGGCCAGAGGGCTGTCAGGAACGTTGAGCACAGCCAGGAAAAGCATGCCAGCAACGGCCGCACCGGCTGCACCGACCCAGAGCCACGTCATCCGGCGTCGCACAGCATAGATGAAGACGAACACGAATAGCCCCACGATCAGGCCTATCCAGGGCCCGCGGCTCCTAGTGAAGAAGATGCAGATCAGCTGGATGCTGAGCACGAAACCGTACAGGACCCCCAGAAGGTGCGAGCCTATGCCCTCCTCGCGGAACGTGAACCAGAAGGAAACGACGAAGAGGAGCATCAAAGCTCCAAGCGCCACGAACTCAGCAGCCACAGTCCCGGTCAGTACCACATAGTTCAGCCGGAAGATGAG
>DATKVP010000241.1:0-3679 GCA_035530015.1 Anaerolineae bacterium
CCTGGCGCCGTCGACCCTCACACGCACCTGGAACTGGAGTTCATGGACACCGTCTCTTCCGACGATTTCTATACAGGCACCGTTGCTGCGGCCTGTGGCGGCACCACCACGATCATAGACTACGCTGAACAAACGAAGGGCGAAACGCTAGGCCAGGCGGTCGACGCCTGGCGGGCCAAGGCGGATCCCAAGGTGGTCATAGACTATGGGCTCCACGTTTCTGTCACGGACGTCCGCGGCGACATCCTTGCCGAGATGGAAGACATAGTCAGGGAAGGCGTAACCAGCTTCAAGTGCTATCTCGCCTACGGGGAACGGCTCAGGGATGATGAGTTGCTCCAGGTACTCATCAGAGCGAGGGACATAGGAGCGCTGGTCAACGTCCACTGCGAGAACGGGTGGCTCGTTGACTTGATGACCAAGAAGCTGCTCGCCGAGGGCAAGACCGGGCCCCGGTGGCATCCGCGCAGTCGGCCCGCAGCCTTCGAGGAAGAGGCCACTCAACGGGCTGTGACCCTGGCTTCCATCGCCCAGGCACCGCTCTACGTGGTTCACCTCACCTGTGCGGGCGCACTGGACGCCACGAGACAGGCACGTGATGCCGGCAAACCAGTGCTGGTCGAGACCTGCCCGCAGTACCTGCTACTCGACATCGAGAGGTACGACGAGCCTGACTTCGACGGGGCCAAGTACGTACTCTCGCCTCCCCTGCGTGAGAGGGACAACCTGGAGGTGCTATGGAGTGGCCTCGCCGTGGGGGATGTAGACACCATTGGAACCGACCACTGTCCCTTCAATCTGGTAGGACAGAAGGACCTCGGTCGGGACGATTTCACCAGGATCCCCAACGGTATGCCCACCGTAGAAACCAGAGCCCCTCTGCTCTACCACGAGGGCGTCAACAGCGGACGTATCGGTCTTCAAAGATTCGTGGAACTCGTGGCCACGGCGCCCGCTAAGCTGTTCGGGCTGTTCCCCAACAAAGGCACGATAGCCGTCGGCTCAGATGCCGATCTGGTCATCTGGGATCCCAGCAAGGAGATGCCCCTGACTAAGGAGAATCTGCACATGAACGTGGACTACAGCCCGTACGAGCAGGTCATTGTCAGAGGGTACCCGGAACTGGTCCTCGCCCGCGGCGAAGTCATCGTGCAGGACAACCGCTTCGTCGGTCAGCGGGGCGCTGGCCGTTTCCTGAATCGGAGACCCTTCAGCCTCAGCTAGCTATCCAGAGGCGGCATGGGGTGCAGGTCACAGGTCCTTCCGGCCTTCATCACCTGGCCGGGCAGCACCTCACCTATGATCTCCTCCGACAGTCGTGCCGTCGCGATGAGGGAGGGAAGATCGATGCCCGTCTCGATGCCCATCTCGTGCAGTATGTGCACCATGTCCTCGGTGGGCACGTTGCCCGTTGCACCGGGCGCGAAGGGACACCCTCCCAGACCAGCGATGGAAGCATCGAAGATGCTTACGCCCTCCATCAAAGCCGCCAGGAGGTTGGCCGAGCCAGCGCCTCTGGTATTGTGGAAGTGAGCCACCCACTGGAGAGCTGGCATTTCCTCCAGGCAAGCGCCTACGACCTTGCTCACTTGAACCGGGTTCGCCATGCCCGTCGTGTCGCACAGGGCAATCTCCATGACCCCGAGTTCCTGCAACCGCTGGCACACACTGAGCACCTGGCTGACCGGAACGTCCCCCTCGAAGGGACAACCAAAGGAGGTAGCCAGGCTGGCCCGCACCGACACGCCTGCTGCCTTCGCCAGATTGAAGATGGGGACGAATCCCTCCAGGGACTCGTCAATGGACCGGCGCACGTTACTGCGGTTGTGACTCTCAGTGGCAGAAACGATCACGTCCAGCATGTCCACCTGCGCGGCCACCGCCCGTTCGGCACCCTTCATGTTGGGTACCATGGCCATGCACACGCGCCCATCTCGTTTGATGCCAGCCAGTACTTCCGCGGCGTCCTTCAGCTGCGGCACGAACTTCGGATGCACGAAGGAAGTCACCTCCATGCGCCTTACCCCCGACGCAAAGAGAGCATCCACCAACTCTATCTTCTTCTCCGTGGGCACGAACTCCTGGATGATCTGCAGCCCATCGCGGGGGCCCACCTCCACCATCTCCACGGTAGAGGGCAGAGCTGAAGTCCAACTACTCTTGACCATTATTCAACCTGCAACCTTCCTACTTCCCCCGGGCCTTGCGGGACTGATCCAAAACCATGGATGCCACATCGCCGATCTCGCCGAAGTGGTCCACCATGTGAGCTCCCGCTCCGCGAAGGGCTTCGATCTTGCCCTGAGAAGTGCCCCGGCCTCGGGTCACGATCGCTCCGGCGTGGCCGAAACGCACGTCCGACCGGGCGAATCGACCGGAGATGTACCCCACGAAGGGTTTGGTGAAACCTCCACCTTTGATGAACTCAGCGGCGTCCTCTTCCACACTGGTGCCAATCTCGCCAAAGAAGGCCACCATCTCCGTCTCGTCGTCCCTCTCGAACTCAGTGAGAAGATCGATCAAGGTGGTCCCGACGAAAGCGTCGCCACCCATCCCGATGGCCGTGCTCTGCCCCAGGCCAGTCCTGTTCAGATAGTAAGCCAGAGTCGTGGTGTTCCCCCCACTCCTGGAGATCACGCCCACGGGACCTGGCTGAAAGAACTCCTTCGCCAGATCAGCCCGGCCTCCGATCATGCCCACCAGGCATTTCCCAGGGCTGACCATGCCGATGGTGTTGGGCCCAATGACCCTCACCGTGCCCCGCCTGGCGTAGGCGATCACTTCCAGCATGTCCTGCTGGGGGACCCTTTCCGGATGCAGGGTGATAACACCGATGCCGGCGTCTATCGCTTCGAAGGCCGCGGTCTTGGCGGCTCGTGCAGGCACGAAGATCGAACTGACGGTGATCCCCGGGTGGTTCTCCTTGGCCTCCTCCACGCTGTTGTACACGGGGACACCCTCCACGGTGTTGCCGCCCCGGCCAGGCGTCACACCCGCCACCACTATCGTGCCATACTCTTTCATCAGGCGCACTCGGATCTGCGCCTCTCTCCCGGTGATTCCCTGTACCAGGACTTCGGTGTTCTCGTCAACCAGAATCGCCATTATGCTTCCCTCGCGTAGGTAGGTTTCTCCGAAAGCCCCTCGAGATACTCGTCTAGTTCCGGGAGGGGCAAGGAAACCACCAGGGCCTTGTTGCCATACATCTCACAGTCCAGCTCGCAAGCCAGATCCTCCGTGCAGGCACCGCGCTTCACCTCTTCGAGCGTCGGCTTGAGGGCAGGCACGCCATCCTTCAGCTCCAGAATCTGCCCCATCCCGGTGGTATTGCATATCTTCACGCAGGCCTTCGTCTCACACGACCTGCACTTGTCCAATTCTATCCTGATGGTCCCGCCGGACCTGATCTCGAACTCCAACGTACTCATCAAAAGCCTCCCGTCTCGCTCTTCCACTCCTTGTACAGGGCATCAAAGACCTCGGCGGCCTCTATCTCTGCTGTATCTCGGCCCAGAACTCTGACCCAGCGTCCAGCGCTGATTCCGTGCTGTTTGAAAAGGTCTATGGCGACGTCATCCCACGCGCCGCGGAACACGAGGACGCAGGGGATGTTGGGCTGCCCTCCAGTGGAGGGGTACAGCTCCTTGAAGGCCTTGATAATGCCCCTCGCCGTGTTGTC
>DATKVP010000242.1:0-3996 GCA_035530015.1 Anaerolineae bacterium
TCTGACCTCCACCTCCAGCCACTCCGCCAAGGCATTGACCGCTGAGACGCCTACTCCGTGGAGTCCACTGGCAACTTTGTAGCCTCCGCCCCCGAACTTGGCCCCCGAGTGGAGGACGGTGTGGACCACCTCCAGAGCCGACTTACCGGTCTGGGGGTGGACGTCGACGGGGATACCGCGCCCGTTGTCCACCACCGTAACTGAAAGGTCAGGATGAATAGTGACCTGGATCTCGTCACAAGACCCGGCCAGCGCCTCGTCTACCGAGTTATCTGCAACCTCGAAGATGAGGTGGTGCAGGCCGCGAACATCGGTGCTGCCCACGTACATACCGGGGCGTCGGCGCACGGCTTCGAGGCCTTCAAGTATCTCGATGTCAGAGGCTCCATAGGTGAGCGAGTTCTGTGCCACTTGTTGTCAGCAGACCTCCTTCGTTATCTACCTATATTCTAGCACAATTCGGATGATTTGAAAAGCTCTACAGTTGTTCAATCCGGTTCGGGCCACAAGTTGTGGGGGCGTGAGGAAATAGACACGCTATATGTTGTGTATGGTGGCACGAGCCCGTCAGTTGCCCCGTGGTCCTGGACCCGGAGTAGCTGCTCATAAAGGTGGTTGACACAGACGTTCAGCAGATGATATACTATTCATGTTTCGAGCGGATAGGGGCTTGACTGGAATGCATGGAGCAAAACGAGACATAGCTGGAGGAGCGATCATCCTTGGGTTGGTGATACTCCTCTTCTCACCCACCTTCACCTGGCTTGCCTACAACTGGCTCAACAACTCATACTACTCCCACGGTTTTCTGATACCCTTGATCTCTGGTTTCTTTCTGTGGCGGAGAAGGGAAGCGTTCGCTCGAGACAAGCGAGAGCCCAGTAATCTAGGGTTGTTGGCCCTGGGCGTCGGTCTCGTGGGGTTCCTCGTGGCTCAAGTCTGGCAGGCCTATCATGTCTCCGCGTTTGCCCTGGTTGTGCTCCTGGCCGGGCTTGCCCTCTATTTCCTGGGAGAGCAGGCCACCCGACGGATAGCCTTTCCTCTCGCCTTCTTGCTCTTCATGATCCCGCTGCCGTTCATCAATCGGCTTAGCCCGGCGCTGGAGGCCTTCACGGCGACAACTTCCACTTCGGTGGTCAGTCTGCTGGGCATACCTGCCGTGAACCACGGTTCGCAGATCCAGCTTCAGAACTCCAGCTTCGTAGTGGGTGCGGCTTGTAGCGGGTTGAACTCGGTTGTGGCGCTCGCTACTTTGGTGGTGATTTTCGTGTATATCTTGGAAGGATCATACCGCGCCAAGGCCATTCTGATTGTCATGGCCATTCCCATTGCTCTGGTGGCCAACATCATCCGAGTCTCGTCTTTGCTAGGTATTGCTCATTTCTTCGGGGCTGAGGTCGGAATGAGGTATTTCCATGACTACTCCAGCCCGGTCCTCTTCTTGTTGGCGTTCGCCTTGCTTATTCTAGGTAGCAGGCTGGTGGGGTGTTCAGAGATTCGGCGCGATATCTGATCGTCGTAGCGCTGCTTGCAGGCGCGCTCGGGGCCTGGCTTCTGATTTCGCAGGGGCTTGCTTCCCCCCGGCCTGCGCCCGTTGCCCAGTCTGCGGAAGTGGCCGGCGACGCGGGTGGCAATGCTACCGAGGTGGTGCTGGTTGACGTGGAGGGTTGGTATCGCCGGACAACGTACGAGCGGGCCCTTTCCACTGCCATTGATTTTACGCTGCGCGAGGATCTTTTCGAGGGCATTCCCAGAGAGCTTGGAGGCTGGCGATCGGACGGAGCGGATTCCCCCATGGGACCGACCGTGGATGAATGGTATGACAATCCCGAGGTCGCTACCACGAGAGAGTACCGAGATGATAGCGGCAATAGGCTGTACTTCTCCATCATCGGTAGCAGGGGGGGGAAGAGCTTCCATCTCTTCGAGCATACTGCCTTGACCTGCTACCCGGGCAGCGGGTGGCGGATTGTTGACGTTGGACTCGAAAGCGTAGACATAGGTGATTCCTCGGTCAGCGTACAGCGTGTCATTACCGAGAAGAACGAGGGGAGACGCGTCGTCCTCTACTGGTACCTGTGGACGGACCCGGAGCGAGTGCCCGAGAGCGGCATCCTCTCGGTCACGCTGCACGCCAACGTCAGCGAATCGGATGAGCAGACACTCACGTCATTGAAGGACTTCTTCCGATCGCTCTTCCCTGCTGTGATGCCCTGGCGCCGCCTAGGCTAGGGGTCCTCATCTTGCCGGGGCCGGGGTCAATGCGGTACAGACCGCAGCTGCAAGCAGAGGGAATAGGTCGAGACCCGCTTGGCGAGGCCCGAGGCAGGCCGCCCAATTCCTGTTAGGTAGTTTCTCTTCAGTGCAGTGAGGAACACCATGAGCGGGGAGATCACCACCGTCAAGACTAAGATCGTCGTACCAGGGAAACGGCGCAATTTCCTGCGCCGTGCCCGGCTCGTCGATTTCATCCATGAGCGCATCGACCGCAAGCTGATCCTCATCTCGGCGGCAGCAGGCTACGGCAAGACCACGTTGCTGACCGACTACGCTCATGACACCGACCTACCGCTGTGCTGGTACTCGCTAGACGAGTGGGACCGCGACCCCAGGTCATTCCTCGAGTATCTTGTGGCCTCCATCAGAGAGCGCTTTCCACAGTTTGGCGATAGGACGCTCGCCGCGCTTCATGAGGGGGTTCGTGGGGCGTCCTTGAGGTCCGCTGTGGGGACCCTGGTGAACGAAATCTACGACGTCATCCCTGAATACTTCGCCCTGGTCATTGACGACTTCCACCTGGTGAGCGATTCGAAGGATGTAACCTCTCTATTCAGCCTGCTGCTCCGCCGTCTGCCGGAGAACTGTCATATCCTGCTAGCTAGCAGGACCACAAGCCTGGGACTCCCCATCATTGAGTTGGTGGCGCGTGGTGAACTGGAGGGGCTCGGCAACGATGATCTCAAGTTCACCGCTGCGGAGATCCAGCAGTTGCTCAGGCAGAACCACAATCTCGATCTGCCTCTGGAGGAGGCGGACCGCCTGGCTCAACAGTCGGAGGGGTGGATCACAGCCATTCTTCTTACGACGCACACCCTCTGGAAAGGGTTGCTACACACCATGGCCCTGGCCCAGGGCGATGACAGCCAGATCTTCGCCTATCTGGCCCGCGAGGTGTTGCAGCAGCAAGGGGAGGACGTACAGAGCTTCCTCACTGGATCCTCAGTCCTGGAGCGGATGAACCCCTCTCTGTGCAACGCGTTGCTGGACTTGGACAGCGCACGGGAAATGCTGGCCTTGCTGGAGGACAAGAACCTTTTCATTTCCAGGCTGGTGGGAGACGGCGAAGACTGGTTCCGATACCATCAACTCTTCCAAGAGTTTCTGACAGCCAAGCTCCAGGAGGAGGGTGACAGGTACGTTGCCCTTCACCTGAGGGCAGGCCGGATGTTTGAGGCTCAGGAGGCTTGGGACGAGGCCATCCGTCACTATTTGGACGCTAAGGCCTTCGGCGAGGCGGAACGGTTGGTAGAGGAGGTTGCTGGTTGGGCTTTCCGGACGGGCAGGCTGGGCAGTCTACTCTTCTGGACTGATTCGATGATCAAGGCCGGCTATGGATCACCCTGGATGCATTACTGGCAGTCGAGGGTGCTGGTGAACTATGGCCGGCTTGATGATGCTGTGCGGACCCTAGAGAAGGCCAAAGATGGTTTCGCCGAGAGATCGGATGGCTTGGGGATGGCGAGGGCTCTCTTGCAGGAGGGCAGCATCCATCGCCTTCGTTCGGAGTATGCGGAGGCCATTGCCAAGACCGATCAGGCGTTGTCTCTGATGGGTGACAACCAGGACGCCAGCTTGACGGCCAGGGCTCACAGCATCGTGGGTATCTGCCACGGGCTCCAGGGGGAGCTAGAACTGGGGCTGGCTCGGCTCAGAGAGGCCCTCTCCCTCTTCGAGAGCCTTGGCGAGGATCGTCTTTATGATGTAGCCGACACCCTG
>DATKVP010000243.1:0-5561 GCA_035530015.1 Anaerolineae bacterium
GTCCTCCATGTCTTGCTTGTTGGCGGCGATCACGTACGGCGTCGGGGAGTACCTGCGGAAGCGATTCACAAGCGTCTTGGCTTCACGGAAAGTCTCTGGTCGGGCGCTGTCCACCAGGACCACAAAGCCCAACATCCCTTCAGAGAGGATATCCCACATGAAGTCAAAACGTTTCTGGCCCGGGGTGCCGTACAGATACAGCATCAGTTCGTCGTCCACAGCAATGCGGCCGAAATCCATGGCCACAGTCGTCCGGCCCTTGACCACTCGCGAGTCGTCCGTGATCCTTCGCTCCGTGGACACGACATCTATCTCACTGACGCTACTGATGAACTCAGTCTTGCCGGCATTGAAAGGTCCCGTGATCACTATCTTGACGTTTTCCATCTGCACACCATTGCTGATCCCTGCTCGTGTCATCGAGTCGGGACGCAAACGAATCGGGCTACATCCTCTTGACCTTGTCGATAAGGCGAAGGATCAGACTCCGTTTCACAGGCGGGGGTGCACTTACCGCTTCCGGCGCAGTGCGAACCTTCTGCGGTCCATCCGGCATCACCAGTTCGACGAGACCGGCCGAGAGCAGCCCGTAGACGATCCTGCGAATCCTAAAATCACCCATGGAGTTGGCCTTGGCGATCTGTCTGATCGAATTCCGCGGATTGATGAAGGAGATCACTCTCCACTCCTCAACGGTGAGGTTGATGTCACGCAATTTGGCATCGGGCCGCTCAGTGAACTTCAAGGCCATATCCAAGTCCGGCAGCTCATTCTGGAGCATCTCGTATTCCTTGACGCGCCGGCTGCCTTCCATGATGATGTTTTCGAGGTTGATGGGAACGGTAATCGCTCCCTCCAACGGGTGCTTGTTTGGCTCGAAGCGGAACGATCCATCAGACCAGGTGAACAGCAGGTACACCACATCCAGAGTATGGGAGCGGACGCTCTGTACGATGTCATCCTGGGTCACATAACCAGCATTGATCAGCAGTAGTCCCAGCTCCTTGTCAGCGCTACTCCTCGAGCGAGCTCGCACGACCCGAGACTCTTCCCCGCTGATCTTTCCCGCCTTCTCCAGCATGCCGATCAGCCCGCCGTCGTGGCCATTCAGGGAGGCATAGACAAGCTTACCTTCTTTGAAGCAGATCTCTGCCGTCTTGCCGAGCCCCTCAATGGTCAGAGAACCGCTCTTACGAGCGAGGTTTATGAGGTTGAAGAGCTGAGTGACGTTGAAATCCTTCAGGTTGCCTTTCAAGGCCATCTTCCGGCCCTCCCCCTCTGGGGTGGTACGAGTGTTGACCCCCGCAGTAGCCTGCGCACCTTTGCGGGGGCAGAGGTCCAAACGCCGCCCTCCACTCTGCCACGCTCCGCGCGCCTGTGGCGTGAGTAGCTGTCTATTATACGTCCGCCCCGCTGGTAAGTCAATCGTTACGCGACGACGACGCGGCAACTCTCGCCATTCGACCCAGACACCATAAGAAGTGTCAATAGACAAACCGTCGCCCAAGCGGACGGCAGCCCTGGCGGCCAGCGAGGCTAAGCCAGCTTAATCACATCTGAATTCTAGTATAAGTTACCGTGCCATGTCAATAGTCTAATGGTACCATCGTTGACTTCCAAAGAGGAACGCCCTAGAATCACCCGAGGAGGAACAGCACTGTGAAACTGCAACCTGATCTAGCCATAGACATGCTCAAAAAGATGTACGAGATCCGTTTCTTCGAAGAGACGGTAGACGACCTCTTCGCTCGGGGGCTGGTCCATGGCACGATGCACCTCTCTGTGGGGCAGGAGGCATCGGCTGTGGGCAGCATATACGCTCTGAACAATGAAGACTACATTCTCAGCACCCACCGCGGACACGGGCACTGCATCGCCAAGGGGGCTGACATCAACCTGATGATGGCCGAGTTCATGGGCAAGGAGACAGGCTATTGCCGCGGCAGGGGCGGCTCCATGCATATCGCGGACATGGAGGGTCGAAACCTAGGAGCCAACGGTGTCGTCGGTGGCGGCATCCCTCTGGCCGTGGGAGTGGGGCTCAGCCTGAAGATGAGAAGAAGCGACGAGATAGTAATGGGCTTCTTTGGCGACGGAGCGGCAAACCAGGGATGCTTTCACGAGGCCCTGAACATGGCCGCCATCTGGTCACTCCCCATCGTCTACGTCTGTGAGAACAACCAGTACGGGATGTCCATGTCCACTCGTCGCGCTCTGGCGATAGAGAGAATAGCTCAACGTGCAGACGCCTACGGCATCCCGGGCGTCACGGTCGACGGCAATGATGTGCTGGAGGTCTACGAGGCGGCAAGAAAAGCGGTGGAAACGGCAAGGTCGGGGGAAGGCCCAATTCTCCTGGAGTGCGTGACCTATCGGTGGAAAGGTCACTCCAAGAGCGATCAGGAATTGTACCGCACCAAGGAAGAGCTCCAGGCCTGGAAGAAGAAGGATCCCATCGCCCGATTCCGCAAGCTCCTCGTGAGCGAGGGGGTAATCACAAAGGAGGAAGTCGCGACTATCGAAGAAGAGGCCAATCGCACCATCGCCACGGCACTGGAATACGCACAGTCCAGTCCCGAACCCGATGTGGACACGATACTCGAAGGGGTGTACGCCTAGATGAGGGAGATAACCTACGCCGAAGCCATACGCGAAGCGTTGCGCCAGGAGATGACGCGTGATGAGTCGGTTTTCCTTATGGGGGAAGATGTCGGTAGGTATGGAGGCGCCTTCGGAGTCTCCTACGGTTTGATGGATGAGTTCGGCGAAGAGCGAGTGCGCGACACGCCCATATCTGAGGCTGGGATCATGGGCGCTGCGACCGGCGCAGCTCTAATGGGCATGCGTCCCGTAGCCGAGATCATGTTCATGGACTTCACCACTATTGCCATGGACCAGCTGGTTAACCAGGCAGCCAAACTGCGCTTCATGTTTGGCGGCAAGGCAGAGGTACCGCTCGTTCTGCGCACGCCCGCAGGGTCTGGAACCGGCGCCGCTGCCCACCATTCACAGAGTTTGGAGGCCTGGTTCGTGCATGTGCCTGGCCTGAAGGTCGTCATGCCTACCACGCCGTATGACGTAAAAGGGCTCCTCCTATCCTCCATTCGCGACAATAACCCGGTGGTCTTCGTGGAACACAAGCTGCTCTACAAGACCAAGGGGCAGGTGCCCGAAGAAGAATACACGATTCCCCTGGGAGTCGCCGAGGTCAGGCGGCCAGGCAGAGACCTCACCATAGTAGCCACCTCGATCATGGTTCCCCGTGCTCTACAAGCGGCGGAAGCCCTGGCGGAAGAGGGGATAGAGGCAGAAGTCGTGGATCCGCGCACCCTGCGACCACTGGACGACGAGACCATCGTCGGATCGATCATCAAGACCGGCCGAGCACTGATAGCTCACGAAGCCTGCAAGACGGGCGGTGTAGGGGCGGAGATAGCAGCTACCATCGCCGAGAGCGAAGCTTTCGACTACCTCGATGCCCCCATCAAGCGGCTTGCCGGCCTGGACATGCCAGTGCCGTACAACCGCAACTTAGAGCGGCACATGGTGCCCCAGGTGGAGAACATCATCGCGGCCGCCAGGGATCTCGTTAGTTGAGCCAGCAGGCACGACGCGCCTAGGCCTCCGGCAGTTCGCTTCTCTCGCCCCGACAGGGGCCACTCACAAGCAGGACCATGGTTCAGGATTTCGCGCAAGACGCAGAAGCGTTCCACCAGGAACTATACCGCGAGTACTACCTCGCCGAGGCTGGCCTCAAGAAGCGCTTGGCGATCACCCCCATCTACAACCGCTATGCCCACCTGTTCAACGAGCCTCTCGTCCGAGCACTGCTGACCTCCACCCGTGATAGAGAGGACGGATACATCACCGAGTGGGTCACACTGGAACACCTTGAGAATCTGGTCAAGGCGCTGACCGAGCGCATCAGCAATGCGATGAGAGAGGCAACCGTCGAGTGGGATGGCCAACAGGAGGCCTACCACAATCTGCGGCCAATGATGTCCAACGAACGGGACCTCGCTCGTCGACATCGCCTCGACGAGCTTGAGCGTGCGATCACCGCCAGCGCAAATGCAGAGCGGGCTGAACGGCTCAGAAGCCTCCACAGCAAGGCCGCGCATCTGGGCTTCGACAGCTACGTCACAATGTGCGACGAACTCCGGAGCCTGGACCTCGACAGGCTGACGGGGCAAATGCGGAGCCTGCTGGAGGAGACGCGGGACGTCTTCTTCCCCCTCTTGGAGGAGTTTCTGGCGAAGATAGAGGTTCCCATCCAGGAGGCGGCTACCTGTGACATCCTGGCCCTGTTCCGCGGTAGCGAATTCGATGCACTCTTCCCCGAGAACATGATGATGCCCGCCCTTTCAGAAACCCTGGCCGGCATGGGTATAGATCTCGCCCGCCAGGGGAGCCTGGAGGTGGACACCGAACCCAGGCCCCTCAAGACGCCGCGCGCCTTCTGCGCACCCATCCGCATCCCGGAGGAAGTCAAGCTGGTCACCAAGCCCACCGGCGGATTGGAGGACTACGCCAGCCTTCTGCACGAAGCGGGCCACGCCGAGCATTTCGTACACGTGGATGCGGATCTCCCGATCTCCTTCAAACGTTTGGGAGACAATTCGGTCACGGAAGGGTACGCCTTTCTCTTCCAGTACCTGCTGCTCAACAGACGCTGGCTTCGCCGAGTGCTGCACCTGGGGGATAGCGGCGGGTACCTGAGGCTGGCCCGTTTCCGGAAGCTGTGGCTTCTTCGTCGCTACGCCAGCAAGCTGCTCTACGAACAGCAATTGCACACCGAACTGGATGGGGCTGAGCGCAAGTACACCAGGATCCTGGGTGATGCGCTGGGGGTAGCCATTCACGCCGAGAACTACCTCGCCGACACCGATGATGCCTTCTATTGCGCCCAGTACTTGCGCGCTTGGATCTTCGAGGTACAACTGCGGCGCTTTCTCGAAGAACAGTTCGGGGTCGAGTGGTTCGCGACCCGTGGAGCGGGGGAGTACCTCATCTCCCTCTGGCGGCGAGGCCAGGAGCACCGGGTTGAGGAGCTGGCCATGGACATGGGATACGACGGGCTCGACTCGAAGTATCTCATTCAGGAACTCGTTGGCTTCCAGGACAACTGACGGTCCACAAGGCTTTGACGGACCGAGAACCGTGCTTCTAGGATAGGCCAGTGGAGATCACCTTCTGGGGCGCTGCCAGAGCTGTCACGGGCTCCCAGCACCTCATTCAAATCAACGGCAAGCAAGTCCTCCTGGACTGTGGCCTCTTCCAGGGACATCGCGCCGAGGCCTTTGAGCGGAACCGCAACCTCCCCTTCGACCCCAAGGGTGTCGATGCCGTGATCCTCTCCCACGCCCACATAGACCACTGCGGAAACCTGCCCAGCCTCGTCAACGCAGGCTTCCGCGGCCAAATCCACTGCACGATGGCCACCGCCGACCTGGTATCGATCATGCTCCGGGACAGCGCCCACATAAACGCCAAAGACGTGGAGTACGTCAACAAGAAGCATCGGCGCAAGGGCCTGCCCCTCGTGGAGCCGCTCTACAGTA
>DATKVP010000244.1:0-2338 GCA_035530015.1 Anaerolineae bacterium
CGAGGAACTGAGAAAAACCCTGGCCAAACACGTCAGCAAGGAAATCGGCCCCATCGCCAGACCCGACAAGATCCAGTTCGCCGATGCCCTGCCCAAAACCAGGTCCGGCAAGATCATGAGACGTATCCTCAAAGCCATCGCGGAGGGCAAGGAAGAACTCGGTGATACTACCACCCTCGCCGATCCGTCGGTGGTGGACGAACTGGTAAGGGATAGGCAGTAGAACACGCCCACTTCGGCCGGCATCTTAGCCGACGAGCGTCTGAGGCACACGCCAGGAAACGAGAGGGGCCACCGCGTGACACGCAGTGGCCCCTGCTGCTATTCTTCGCCGGCCCGCCGATCGAGCGGGGGACGCGCTATAGGCCAGGATTGATGAGGGGAAGGACAGTTTCTTCGATGTACTCCGTGACCCTCAATACCTCCTTGCGGATTTCCACCTTGAGAGGCCCCGTGGTATAGGCGTGTCTGTCTCGCAGACCGCCACCCTCGACGAACTCAGTGCCCAGCATCATGCCACCGATGGTCCCCGCGTACTCGTTCTGAGGTTCGATGCCATTCATCACCGCCCAGGCCAGACACCAGGCCCGGGTAACGCTGGTCATCTGGTATCCTCCGCCTCCCAGGGCAACACACTTGGGGGAGATGGCCTCAATGACCTTCACAGCTTCTGCGTACGAGTTGTTGGTCAGGCTGAGGTGAGAGAGAGGATCGGCCAGCAGTCCATCTGCCCCAATGAGCGCAAAAACGATGTCCGGATCGAAGGCGGCCACGGCAGAGGGCACAATCTCGTTGAAGGCCAGCAGGAAGATCTCGTCGTCTGTCTGAGGCGGGAGAGGGAGATTGATATTGTACCCCTCACCATCTCCTGAGCCGATCTCCGTCTCGAAGCCCGACCACGGGAACAGCGTCTTCCCGCTCTCGTGCAGAGAAATGGTGAGGACGCGGTTGTCGCTGTAGAAGGCGGATTGTACGCCGTCCCCATGATGGGCATCCATATCGAGGTAGACGATCCGACGTCCCCCGCGCAGAAGGCGACGGATGGCGATGACTATGTCGTTCGCATAGCAGAAGCCTTCCGCGTTTCGACGCTGCGCATGATGGAAGCCACCTGCCAGGTTGAAAGCCAGGTCGTAGCCACGCTCAGACACGAGATCGGCCGCGAGCAGCGTTCCACCCGCCACCAGGGCAGAGTAGTCGTATACACCGCTAAAGACCGGACAGTCCACCGTACCGAGTCCGAATTCGATCATCCTCTCGCGGAAGAGCCCGTCATTGGCCTCGTTCAGCGCAGCCAGGTAGTCCCGCTCGTGGAACGTCGCCATGTCCTCCACACTAGCTGGTTGCGGCTCGACGATGTCCATCCACGGCTTGTCCAGCAGATCATACTTGTGACACAGTTCCGCCGCCTCCCGGGCCCTGCGAGGTTCCAGTGGATGGTCGGAGCCGTAGTCGTACTCAGCATACTGCGGTGAGTAAACAAAGGCGGTCCTGGTCATGTACTCACCCGCGGCCTCCAGAAGCGCCTCGGGATCCACAGGCTTGACCAGCCGCGGTGTGCCTCCCAGGTGCTCGTCAGCAGCGAGTGGCGGTTCGGGCAGGGAGGTGAGTAGCACCACGGGAATGTCTTCCAGGCGAGTGCTGCGCGACATGCGTTCTCTCAAGTCCATGCCATCTGGGGCTCTGCCAATCGAGCTGTCCAGCAACACCAGGTCGGGAGTGGCCCGCTCCATCAAGGTCAGTGCGACCGTTGTCTCCTGTGCTGCACTCACCTCGTACCCATGCCCCTCTAGAGAACGCCTGGCCATGCGCACGAAGTGAGAATCATCGTCTACGATCAGAATCCTAGCCATGCTGCTCCAGTGCCATGGTGGCGATGTATACCCCATCCTCATAGACACACTCTACGGGGTGGTCAGCCCTGTTGAGAATGGTGAGCATAGGACCGTTGTTCTCCAGGATTTCGGCGGTGAACGCCCTTACGCCACGCTCCTTGCCGATCTCGGCGAGGCAATGCAGGAGATAGGTGCCAATCCCTATGTTCTGCCAGTCGTCGCGCACCGTGAAGGCCATCTCGGCGAGCTCCGAAGCCCCTCCCAGGAGACCGTACCTTCCCACAGCGATTATGCGCTCCCTGCCCTCCTTGCGCACCACACCTACTATCGCCATGTCCTGTTCGTAATCTATCGTGGTCATGGCCTGGATAGTCTGATGAGGCATGGCGCGCAGCGGGCTGAAGTACCTCTGGTATATACTGCGATCCGACAGGCTATAGAAGAAATCCTGCATCATCGATTCATCTATGGCCTTGATGGGCCGGAAGAACACCACCTCCCCC
>DATKVP010000245.1:0-4217 GCA_035530015.1 Anaerolineae bacterium
AAGGAACAGGATCCCGAGACGAGTGTCTATGTGCTCCATCGCGATGTGATGGCCTATGGCGTCGCTATTGAGGAGTTCTACCGCAGAGCCATGGAACTGGGCGTGAGATTCGTGCGCTACGATGTGGAGAGTCCGCCCCAGATCCTGGGCGACGCGCGTGCGGAGGCCATCAAGGTGCAGCACCAGTTGATGGGCAAGGAGGTGGTCTTGCCCGCCGATCTCGTGGTGCTGACGACGCCGCTGGTCGCGCGAGACGACAACGAGGAGCTTTCCAGGATGCTCAAAGTGCCCCTGGGGAGCGAGGGCTTCTTCCTGGAGGCGCATCTAAAGCTGCGCCCGATAGAGTTCTCCACCGATGGGGTTTATGTCTGTGGGGCGGCCCGATACCCATGCAATATCCCGGAGAGCGTGTCGCAGGCGTATGCCGCGGCGGCGAAAGCGTCAATCCCCATTCGGGAGGGGATGGTCCGGGTGGAGGCGATCACCGCCGTTTGCGATGAGCGAAGGTGTAGCGCCTGTGGCAACTGTGTGGAGGTTTGTCCGTTTGGCGCTGTCGAATTGCAGGAGGGCAGATTCGGCAAGGCGGCGCACGTCAATCCTGCGCAGTGCAAGGGGTGCGGCTGCTGCGTGGCGTCCTGTCCGAGTGGGGCGATGCAGCAGAGGGGCTTCAATGACAGACAGCTGCTGAGCATGATAGGCGCCTTGGCTGAGGAGACAACAAGTGGCGGTGCATGATACCGAGAGTGGTGGCAACGGCTTCGAGCCCAAGATCCTGGTGTTCGCATGCAACTGGTGCTCCTATGCGGGCGCGGATCTGGCTGGGGTATCTCGCCTGCAAATGCCTGCGAACTGCCGTGTCATTCGCGTGATGTGCTCAGCACGGGTGAGGCCAGAGTTCGTCATTACAGCTCTTTCCAAGGGGCTTGACGGTGTGCTGGTACTCGGCTGTCACCCAGGGGACTGTCACTACTCGGAGGGTAACTATTTCACCAGGCGGAGGGGCCTGCTGCTCCAAAAGCTGCTACAATACGTGGGAATCGAGCCGGAACGGTTCCAGGTCAGGTGGATTTCGGCGTCAGAGGGGGCCAAGTTCGCCGAGACAATCGGGCAAGTGACGGACCAGATCAAGGCTCTGGGCCCCAATAGGTCCCAGAACGGCATGCAACCAGCGGAGCCAGGAGACAGCTAATGCAGGACAAGCTACGAGAGATAGTCAGAAAGATGCTCTCCGATGGGGACATAGAGTACTTCGTCGGTTACTGTCAGGGTTCCGAGGCGCATCGGATCGTGCCTTGCTTCGTGACGGAGGAGAGCGAGGTTGAGAAGCTGGTCTGGGGACCTCTTTGCCTCCAGAACCTGAGCAAGTATGTTCTCCGGACTAGGGACCTGGACGGGAAGGTAGGTGTCCTGGTCAAGGGATGCGACGCACGAGCCCTGGTTGAACTGATCAAGCAGCATCAGCTCGAGCGGGACGATTTTGTGGTGGTGGGAGTGGCTTGCGAAGGACAGGTCGATCCGCGCAAGCTGGAACGGGAGTTGGGTGTTCCACTGGAGCAGGTAGGCGGCATCGAGGACGGGGGCGACGAGTTTCTGGTTCATGTTGGGGAGGAGACCCGGAAGGTGGCCAAGGAAGCGGTGCTTCGTGACAAGTGCTTCTTCTGCAAGCATCCGCCTTCTTTTGACTGCGACTACACTGTGGGCGAACCCGAGCCCTTCACCATCGAAAGCGACAGGAGTGAATTCGCCGGCGTGGAGGAGCTGGAAGAGCTTCCCCTGGAGGAGAGAAGAGCCTTCTGGCGGAAGCAGTTCGAACGCTGCATCCGGTGCAACGCCTGTCGCGAGGTGTGCTATGCCTGCTATTGCACGGAGTGTCTGTTCGACCGTAACGTTCCCCGGTGGCTCGACAGACCTCCGCTGCTCGAAGAGAATGAGATCTATCACCTGATCAGGGCTGTGCACCTGGCGGGCAGATGCATAGACTGCGGAGAGTGCGAGCGGGTGTGCCCCGTGGGTATCCCCTTGAGCCGCCTGTACAAGAAAGTGCAGAAGGACATTGCCGAGCTGTTCGACTATCAGGCGGGGATGGAGCTCGAGACGGTACCTCCGCTGGTCAACTTCGACTTGGATGATCAGGATCCGTTTTTGTAGGAGGGCAGAGTGGAGAAGAAGAAGATCACCAAGGCCGACGTGACACGCTGGCTAGATCAGATTGCCGAGAAGTACGAACTCATCGGGCCCACGGAAGACGAGGACGTGGTCCAGTTTCGACCCGTGAACTCGGGTGCGGAGCTGACTCTCGACTATGCCAACTCGCTCATTCCCCCCAAGAGCTTGTTCTTCCCGCAGGTGGAAGGGCTCTTCTCCTTTCAGAAGAGAGGAAAGGAGATAGAGTTGGAGGAGGCGGGGCCTCTGGAGAGGGACAGGGTGGTAGTCGGCATTCGAAAATGCGACGTGGAGAGTCTCTCTCTCCTGGACAGGGTGTTTCTCGATGATGTGGAGGATGCCCTGTACAAAGAGAGGCGAGAGAGGACCGCTCTCATCGCTCTGGCGTGCCCGACACCCCCTCGAGCGAGCTGTTTCTGCACCAGCTTTGGCATTGATCCCCTGTCTCCTAAGGGGAGCGACATCCTGCTGACGGACGTAGGCGAGGTCTATCTGGTGGACGTCGTGACGGAGAAGGGGGAGCAGTTGGTGGCCGTGGCAGAGAGCCTTTTCTCCAAAGTGACGGAGAAAGAGGCGCAGGATCTGCAACCACCGCCGGTGGAGATGCCGGAGCTGGATCTCAGCGAGCTGCGCGAGAAACTGGAGACTTTGTGGGAAGATGGCTACTGGGAGAAGCTGAGCCTACCGTGTCTGGGTTGCGGCATTTGCACGTACGTCTGCCCCACCTGCCATTGCTTTGACATTTCGGACGTAGGCTCTGAGACGGACGGCGTGCGGTACCGGTGCTGGGACTCGTGTATGTACAACGACTTTGCTCTCATGACCAGCGGGGTCAACCCGCGCCCGACCAAGCGAGAGAGGATCAGAAACCGGTATTTCCACAAGTTCAGTGCATTTCCCTCCAGGTATGGCACGAATTACGCCTGTGTTGGCTGTGCGCGGTGCCTGGTGCATTGTCCAGGTGGGGTAGAGATCACCGAGGTCATCAAGGATATCCTGGCCAAGGAGGGCGTAAGTGAAGGATAACATCTATCTCCCTTCCATTGCCACTGTGAAAGAGGTCCGACCTGAGACGCCGGATATCAGCACTTTCGTGGTCACCTTCGACGAATCGGAACTGAGGGAATCATTCACGTATCGGCCTGGTCAGTTTGCGGAGCTGTCCATCTTCGGTGTCGGAGAGTGTCCCATCGGCATTGCGTCGTCACCCACGGCCGAAGGATTGCTGGAGTTCTGCGTGCGGGCTGTCGGTACGGTATCCAACGCCATCCACGATCTGGAGGTGGGGGATAAACTGGGAGTAAGAGGACCTTTGGGCAACTCCTGGCCTACCAAGGAGATAGAGGGCAAAGACCTGCTCTTCATTGGTGGTGGTATTGGCCTGCCGCCGCTGCGGTCCCTGATCCGCTATGTGCTCGACAAAAGGGATCGATATGGAGCCGTGCAGATCGTCTACGGCGCACGAAGCCCGCAGGACCTGGTGTACAAGGAAGAATTGAGGGAGTGGGACGAGTGCCCTGACGTGGATCTTCACGTTACGGTGGACGTAGGGGATGAGACGTGGGAGGGGCCCGTGGGCTTCGTACCGCCGTTCCTCAAGGAGATCAACCCCGCGCCCGAGAACAAGGTGGCCTTCACCTGTGGTCCACCGATCATGATCAAGCTGGTTGTGGATGCTCTGGGGGAGATGGGATATGCCGATGCCAACATCATCACGACGCTCGAGATGAAGATGAAGTGCGGTGTTGGCAAGTGTGGCCGCTGCAACATAGGCGACAAGTACATCTGCCGAGACGGCCCTGTCTTCAGTTTCGAGCAGTTGAGGAAGATACCAGGAGCTCTCGAGGTCTAGCCGAGGAGCCGAACCGTATGAAGGACAACTCTATCGACGAGTTGATGAAGAAGACCAGGGCCATACTCTGTGTCGAGTGCGGCAAGTGCGCCTCTGCCTGTCCCATGACGGAGATATTCGAGGACTTCTCCTACGAGGTCTCGCCACGTGGTATCGTGGAGAAGGCACTCTTTGGCTTCGACTTGCTGACGGATGTGGGGAT
>DATKVP010000246.1:0-2035 GCA_035530015.1 Anaerolineae bacterium
TCCACAGCAAGCTTGATCTCTGCCGCCAACTCCGGCGTGACGCGCTCGTCAGCATCCACGAAGAAGACCCATTCCCCAGATGCCATGCGCAGTGCGGCGTTCCGCTGGAGGGCGTAGTTGTCGAATCGCCGCTGCCGTACCTTCGCGCCCATCACATCGGCGATCTCGATCGTGGCGTCGTCGCTGAACGAGTCCAGCACCAGCAGCTCCTCCGCCCACTGGAGTGTATCGAGGCAATCCGCGATGTTCCGTTCTTCGTTTCTCGTGAGAACGACGGCTGATACCTGCGCCATGGGTCCTCGCAACCGGCCTGGCATGCGGACGATGCACGCCGCTGCCAGCCGGCGCTACGGGGACAGAGCCCGGACCTCCCGGTACGCACGCAAGCGCGACTCCAGGGCTCCTCGATCCATCTGCCCTCTCAACGCCGCCCAACGAGCCCGCAGCCCCTGCCAGGAAACACCCAGGAAAACAAGCAGCCGAGCAACGCGCCTGAACCCGTCGCCGTAGTGCTTCCCGTATAACTGGTAGCGGCTCCTGTGCAGTTCCACGTACATGTCATCGCGGAACTGCCTGGTGCTCTGTCCTACGAAGTGAACAACCTCCGCCTGGGGGCAGCAGACGATCTGCCAACCCGCCTTCTTGATACGCATGCACCAGTCGATCTCCTCGCAGTACATGAAGAACCTTTCGTCGAGGAGTCCTACCTCATCGATGACCTCCCGCCTCACCATCAAAGCAGCGCCTAGCGGATGGTCAATGGGAAAAGGCTCTCTCCTGCCGTACAGATCGCGACGATATCGACCGTTGACTGGTCCATTCAGCAACCGGTCTTGGAGGGGGAAGAAGTCGAGAAAGACCATGGCCAGAGTCGGAAAGGTGAAGGCAGAATGCTGCAGGCTTCCATCCGGAAAGAGCAACTTCGGCCCGACGACCCCGGTGCCGCTGCGCTCCTCCAGCACCCTGGTCATACGTTCCAATGCCCCATGCCTGACCACCGTGTCAGGGTTGAGAAGGATCACATACCGGCCGCTGCTCTCCCGGATGGCCTGGTTGTTGCTGGCAGCAAAACCTCGGTTCTTCGAGTTGGACAGCAGGCGCACCCGGGGGAAGTCGTCGCGGATCATGCCTGCGCTGCCGTCCGCCGATGCGTTGTCGACGACTATCACCTCGTATTCCAACCCGGAACCAAGGCTAGCGAACACAGAGTCCAGGCATCCTCGCAGTAACTCCCGAGTGTTGTAGCTGACGATGATGACGGAGAGGTCCATCGCGCCGCTCTCTGCTCTCAGAAGCCGATGGTGATCACAGTGGGATGCTGACGGTCGTTGACGATGCGCACCTGCTCGTGCACCAGCCCCGCCCAGTAGTAGGGATTGATCTTGGACGGCTCGTCGATGATAGTGATGTGCCCCACGATCATCACCCGCTTCCCCGGAGGAAGGTACAGGTATTTCTCACCGTTGATTACCCTTTCCTCCAAGTCCTCGTCCCTGCCCAGCTGCCAACGGTAGGTGTAGGGACGCCCACTGCTGTTGCCTTCGAAGTCCACGCCCACCCGGAAGATGCCCGGCTCTTCGTAGAAGCCCATGGTGTTGAAGTTATCACGGGTGGTGTAGGTAGTCCCCGAGGCCGGTCCTTTGGTACGGATGCCCACTCCTCCCACGTTCTCGACGGTGACCGTGAGATGGAGAGTCTCGCCCAAGGGCACAACCGTGGGGTAGAACTCCACAGTCTGGATCTCCGCCAGAGGAAGCCCACCGTCCTCGATGACCAAGGAAGCCTCCTTCACCACCTTGTTCCCGACGCGATCGGAGGCCTCAACCACCACGGTGTAGCTTCCGTCAGCGGGCGGCGATGCACCCAGGTCGATCCCCCCATCGTAGTCATACTCCCACAGACCGGGCTCCAGCTCGACTTTGCTGGGGCTCACCTCCAGGTCGAAGTCCTCTTCGTCCCATCTCGTTTTGGGAAGCCCTACCGGGTATCGCTTGCCCTGTTCGTCGCGCAGATAGACCCCTACCTCCGCCCGTTC
>DATKVP010000247.1:0-2866 GCA_035530015.1 Anaerolineae bacterium
GAAACTCGGCGTCCACACGCTGGACATTGCTAAGAGGCTTATCGATCTAGGTTTTCATCCGCCGACAGTATACTTCCCGCTCATCGTTGACGAGGCGCTGATGATAGAGCCCACTGAGACCGAGAGTCTGGAGACGCTCGATGCTTTCGTTGCGGCCATGCGTCAGATCGCCGGGGAGGCGGAGACAGAGCCGGATACGGTCCGTGGCGCGCCCCAGACTACGCCGGTGGGCAGGCTGGATGAGGTGGCGGCTGCGCGCAAGCCTGATCTGAGGTGGCAGGTAGCACGTAACGTGAAAGAGTGAACCTTGTGAGGTGTTTTCTGGTGTGAGAGTATAGAAGGGGGCGCCTCATGCTTGACGATGCAGAGCTCGTGCCCAGGATTCAGGGCGGCGATCTGTCGGCCTTTGAGTCTTTGTACTGCAAGTACAAGAACGAGCTTTACAGAACGGCTTTGGCGATCACCAGGGATCAGGGCGCGGCAGAGGAGCTTCTGCAAGATTGCTTCCTGCGGGCCTACGATCACATAGATGGCGTCGACGCCTGCTCCTCATTGAGGCCTTGGCTCCACCGCATCATCGTCAACTTGAGCTACAATTGGTCGGCCAAGAAGCGACTCCATCTGGTATCTTTCGAGGATGCGTTTGAGCGACTGCTAACGCTGCCGCGCAGTTCGCCTGAGAGGGTCTACGAGAGGCAGGAACTGATGAAGGCAGTAGACGAGGCGATCCGCTCGCTAAGCATGCCTCAGCGCGTGGTTGTTGTGCTCTTCTACCTGCAGGGTTTCAGCCTGGTCGAGATCGCATACGTGCTGGATTGTCCCGTAGGAACCGTCAAGTCGCGGCTCCATAATGCGCGTAGGGCGCTGAAGCGACGGCTGACCGTGGATCTGAGTATGTCAAGAGAGGCAGCGTACGAACTTCTGTCGTCGTGATTGATGAACGACAGAGGCGAGGTGCAAGATGAGCGACAACAGTAGAGATGAACTGGACGTGCTGCTGGAGAGGGCCTTGAGGAAATGGGCCGCCGACGAAGCGCCTCCAGAGCGGGTTTGGACAAATATCAGGCTTGGTCTCCATGACCGATCAAGGCGGAGCTCGGCCCGATCTGGTCGGGTGCGCCTGTGGTGGACTGAGGTGTGGGCTCTTGCAGCGGACATTGTCGTATCTGGTCGCATGATCCTCACGCCCAGCTTGCAGGGCGGCGAGAATGGGTGGACGCGGAGACTCGTGGTGGCTGGACCATCGTCTTCGTCGCTGCGTTTGTCGATTCATCACTGACACTGGGGTGTTGTCATCAAGTTGATTGTCACTTGTCATATGCAGACCGCTGTTCGATCGCCCCTGGTGGCCTCCTCACCCGCTGCGTTGCTGCTTCCAGTCAGGATGGTTGTTCCTGGATCCCCGCCAAGTGTACTCGACCGCCTCCTCATTGCCGGTGACAGGACAACGCTGTGAGCGGCGCGTACTTGTTGGAGGTGAAAGACCTCAGAACCCAGTTTCACACCATTGATGGCATAGTCCGTGCTGTGAATGGGGTCTCTTTCTCGGTGAACGCCGGAGAGACGCTTGGCATAGTCGGCGAGAGCGGGTGCGGGAAAACTGTGACCGCGCTCTCTGTCGTGGGCTTGGTGCCACAACCCCCGGGGGAGATCGTCAGCGGTCAAGTGCTCTTCCAGGGACGTGACCTGCTGTCGGTCGGGGCTCAGGAGATGTGTGAGATACGAGGAGCCAAGATCGGCGTGATCTTCCAGGATCCAATGACATCTCTGAACCCGGTACTCACCGTAGGGGAGCAGATCGCGGAGTCCCTTGAGTTGCATATGGGTTTGGAGCCGGATGAAACAAAGAAGAGGACGGTTGAACTCCTGCAGATAGTGGAGATCCCCGAGGCCGAGGATCGCATCGGCGACTATCCACATCAGTTCAGTGGAGGGATGAGACAGAGGGCCATGATCGCCATGGCACTCTCCTGCGACCCCTACCTGCTCGTCGCTGACGAGCCGACGACGGCCTTGGACGTGACCATCCAGGCTCAGATGTTGGACCTGGTGAAGAGGCTGCAACGCGAGAGAGGCCTGTCGATTCTCTGGATAACGCACGACCTCGGCATCATCGCCGGATTGGCTGACCGCGTGCTGGTGATGTATGCGGGCTATGTGGTCGAGTCGGCAGAGGTCAAGGACCTCTATAGGGATCCTCGCCATCCGTATACGCTGGGACTCCTGGCATCGGTGCCGAGGTTGGATGACGACACCAGGAAGCCCCTCACGCCCATCTTGGGTGCACCTCCCGACCAAGTGAATCTACCTCAGGGTTGTCCGTTTCACCCACGGTGCTACTACGCTGTGTATCGGTGTTCACAGACCATGCCCGAACCGCGGAAGGTCGAGAACGGGCATGTGGTGGCTTGCTGGGTAGATGTGCCCCGAGTGTGCGCATCGGTGCCAATGGAGAAAGCATCCCTCTGGTCTCGTGACGCGGCATAGCAGTGTTCCGGGCCGATTTGACAACTTGCTCGCGATGCCCTATATTCCGTGGTTGAATACGGGTGTACCGTCCCCGTGGGTAGGCACATGGGGATAGGTGCCTACGCTGCTGTTGCGCGGAGCAGTGTTGGGGTAGGACACTGGTAAGGAGGCATACAAAGTGGCTTTGCTTGAAGTGCGAGACCTGACAACTCGGTTCTATACCGACGACGGTGTCGTGCAAGCCGTGAGCGGGGTTTCCTGGGTGCTCAATGAGGGGGAGACCCTGGGCATTGTGGGAGAGAGCGGGTGCGGCAAGAGCGTCAGTGTGCTCTCCATCCTGCGGTTGATACCGCAACCGCCGGGGAAGATCGAGGCTGGCGAGGTCATCTTCGAAGGT
>DATKVP010000248.1:0-5329 GCA_035530015.1 Anaerolineae bacterium
GATAGCGAGAACGACAATGCTCCCGTCGCGCAGGAAATGGAGGGTGATGTCACGATCGTATCGCGCGTGCCGTCTAGCCCATGATTCCTCCTGGGTGTAGACGTAAACACGGACAGCCAGCAGCAGAGCACAGAAGATGTACAACACGAAGAAAGGTCCCACCTCAGGCGGGCTGGCATAGGCCACCAGCAACATGGCTGCTCCGCTGAGGGCGATAGCCTGCCATACCCTGTGGGCACCGAACACCATCCAGGCGCACGCATATCCGATCCACCATCCCAGCAGGGCCACGAGTAGAATGAAGATTACAGCGTCGGTGCTTGTTTGCCCGGAGATCGCCACCCTGAGCCAGGCATCGAAATGATAGGCAATCATGCCTACCGCAGTTCTCCAGCCGAAACCTGGGACGATAAACTTGCTCACCACGGCGAGGATCAGCGATGCCCCGATCACCGAGCTTACCAGGTGACTCAATGCCCTGCGCCAGCCGAGTCTGGTCATGACAAAGCCGAGCGCCAGTCCACCCAGGGCTGCCCACTCCACGACGTACAGCCCCTCCACCCAGCTGGCGAATTCCATGCTCCATGCGATACTGAGCATCATCAGCATGAGCAGGAAGAAGGACAGCTTGCCCTCTCTGGTTCGCAGTCTGGTCACTCTAGCCTGTCACCTCAGCACCAGCATAGAAGGATGGATGCGGGACTGCAACTGCGCTCTCCACTCAGAGCGAACATGTGCCCCCACTCGCGCCGGGCGTACGATTCCACCCGAGCAGAATGTCTCGGCAGGGCCGCCGTTGGCTGCCCCGAGATCTCGCACTACTCGCGCCAGACCCACGTGCGGCGCTGTCATACCCGGGGATCCACTACGTCGCGCAGCCCATCGCCGATGAGATTCCATCCCATGGAAAACAGCACAATGGCCGCTATTGGAGGCA
The DNA here is from genome assembly GCA_035530015.1 of Anaerolineae bacterium. GTDB lineage: Bacteria > Chloroflexota > Anaerolineae > UBA7937 > B3-Chlor > JAUVXJ01. The sequence continues at coordinate 938 of DATKVP010000248.1, forward strand.
GGTAGGTGTACCAGTACTGGAAGGCATTGGTGGGCGTGCCGATGATCCAATTGCGGCCAATATTGAGCATCCACCCCCAGTCCGCCAGCCCCGCACGTCCTGAGAGGCCAAGGAACGTGAACACAGCCCCCAGCACCACCATTGCGCCAATGTCCGACGCGGCGAGCACAAAGAGCCCCTGGGGGGTATTGGGCAAGACGTGCCGCCATATGATGCGCGGTGCCCGCGCTCCGATGGCCACCGCTGCCTCCACGTATTGCTTCGAGCGCTCGAGCAGCACGTTTCCGCGAACCAGCCGTGCGTATTGCATCCACCCGAAGAGGATGAGAGCAATGATGATGATCGAATCGACACCACTCGCAGATGCAATACGTGACAGGCCCATGGGCCCGAAGAAGACCAGCATCAGCAGCGTCGCCGGGACGATGGGGAAAGCCAGGAAAGCATCGGTAGTCCTCATGATGATGGCATCCAGCCACCCGCCATAGTAGCCAGATACGAGCCCCACGGCCAATCCAATGATGAGTCTGGCCGCCGTGACGGAGAGTCCTATGCGGAAGGCGACGTGCGTGCCCCACACCAACCCGTGGAAGATATCATAGCTGCCCTCGGTGGTACCCAGAGGGTGGCCAGGTCGAGGAGGTTCGGGATTCACCCGGTAGCTGGACCTGGGCATGGTATACGGGTCATCTCCTTGCGGGGGCGCAATCATCGGCGCTGCTATGGCCAATGCCACGAAGCCTAGTACCAACACCGTACCCAGCAGGAGTCCAGGGTTCAGCAACCGCCTCGCTCGCCAGCGCGGGAGAGTGCGGAGCACAGGGATGGATATTGGTCCCGCGACCTCCCGCCTTGCCGTTGCAGCCCGTTCGTACGCCCCGAAGGGACGGTCAAAGGGCGCCCCACCGGCCACAAGGGCGGGCGTTCCCCCCAACGCCGCTCTGTCCGAGAGGGTTGCATACCCATACTTCACCGCTACCTTCTCCAGGAAGTGATCCACCGCGTCGACCACGCGCCAGATGTTCACCATGAACATCGTGTGTCCCTTGGCCCGGGAGGCTCTCTCTACGGCCATATCGACCCGGTCCATAGCGGATTCGCAGGCACGCCTGTCTTCTGAGTCCAGCCCCTCCCTCAGATGCCGAAGGGCGCTCGAGCAATCCCCCCCTAGTTGCAGCGATCGCTCATAGAGGACACGAGGCAGGTCCCTCGATGACTCATCGGCACTCGAGGCCAACTTCTGCCCCATCAAGCGCAGAGAGTGGCAGTAGAGATCGAGATGCGCCAACCGGCTGTGGAGTTCTACCCGGCGGCCTTGCTCAGCACTCGCCATTCTTGACCAGCAACCCTCCTAGTAGAGCCTCACTCTGGGATCTGCGACGGCGTACAGCAGGTCAGCAACAAGACTAGCCACGACCGTCGCCACGCACGTGAAAACAGCGAAGCCCACTGCCACCGGCACATCGCTCCCCGACATCGCCTCGGCGGCCGCACTGCCGACGCCGTTGATGTTGAACACGCTCTCGATGACCACAATGCCGCTCACGAGCATCGACACGGCTACACCGCCGGTCGAGATCACCGGCAGCAAGGCGTTACGACGCACGTGCCGACTGAAAACCTGACCCTCGGGCGCTCCCTTACTTCTGGCTGTAGTGACATAGTCCTGCCTCAGGACATCCAACATCGAGGAGCGCATGATCCTGGCCAGCAGCGCCCATTCGGCAAAGGCCAGACAAATTGCGGGGAGGATCAGGTGCCTGATGGCGTCCCACAGTATCCTCAGGTCCAGATTCAGTAGGGCATCTACCGTGTGCAGCCCGGTGTAGCTGCGGAATTCGTCGGAGTGGATGACAACGCCAGCCCAGACACTCAGGCGCTCAGGAGGCAGCCATCCCAGCCAGGCATAGAACACATTCATCAGCATCAGGCCGAGGATGAAGGACGGCAAAGCCCAGCCCAGGAAGGTGGCCGCGCGGATGGCGTGGTCCGGAAAACGGCCACGGTGGCGTGCTGCCAAGGCGCCGAGGCCGACGCCAAGCAGGGCACAGGGCACCATCGAAACCAGGACCAGCTCGGCAGTGGCAGGCGCACGTTGGAGCAGACCCTCCAGCACCGGTTGCTGCCAGGTGGGCGAGTAGCCCCAGTTGCCAGTGGCCACGGCACGCAGCCAGTTCGCATACTGGATGGGCCACGGCTTGTCCAAACCATGCAAGCGGATGGCTCTCTCAACCAGGAGGGCCTCTTCGTCGGGCAGGAGGAAGCGGCTGGTGGTAGGGATGTACAGCCTGGCGCGTAGCCCGATGGGGAGCTGCCACATGAGGGCGAAAAGGATGATGGTGACGAGGAAAATGATTACTGGGAGAACAAGCAACCTTCGGAGCACATATGGTATCAAAGCAGAATCCTTTCCGCTACCAGCCAGCACAGCATGGCCCCTCTGGCCATGCCGACGGGTAGGATCCCTCTTTACTATACCAGTTTCGCGCCCTCTAGGTTCACACGCGTTTCAATTCACGCGCCAGCACGCCGCCCAGTGGTCTGTCGAGATCTCCTTGAATTCCGGCTCTTGCTCCTCACAGACGGCCATCTTCACCGGACACCGCGTCACGAAGTTGCAGCCTACCGGAGGGTTCGCCGGACTGGGTAGATCGCCAACAAGGATGATCCTCTTCCTCGTCTCCTCCACGACTGGGTCGGGGATGGGAACCGCCGACAGCAAAGACTGCGTGTAGGGCTGCAGCGGGTTTTTGTACAACTCATCCTTGTCCGCGATCTCAAAGATCTTGCCCAGGTACATCACAGCTATGCGGTCGCTGATGTGTCTGACGACGCTCAGGTCGTGGGCGATAAACAGGTAGGTCAACCCCAATTCTGACTGGAGGTCTTCCAGCATGTTGATGATCTGCGCCTGGATGGACACGTCCAGGGCAGAAATGGGCTCGTCCGCGACGATGAAGCTTGGGTTCAGGGCTAGAGCCCTGGCCACCCCAATGCGCTGGCGCTGGCCGCCACTGAACTCGTGAGGATAGCGATTGACAAAGTATGGGTTCAGCCCCACCACTTTCAACAACTCTTGTACGCGCTCTCGCTTGGCCTTCCCCTTGGCCATACCGTGGACCTCGAGGGGTTCACCGATAATGCTGCCGACCGTCATTCGCGGATTGAGGGAAGCATACGGGTCCTGGAAAATCATCTGCATCTCGCGTCGCATCGCTCGGAGCTTCTGGCCCTTCAACGTGGTGAGGTCCGCACCCTCAAAGATGACCTCGCCGCCTGTTGGACGATAGAGCTGCAGAATGCACCGTCCGACCGTGGTCTTACCAGACCCACTCTCGCCCACGAGGCCGAAGGTCTCACCACGTCGAATGAAGAAACTGACGTCGTCCACAGCCTTGACGTCTCCGACGCGCCTCTGGAAGACCCCGCGCTTGATGGGGAAGTACATCTTCAGGTTCTTGACCTCAAGCAAGACGTTGTTGGCACCCATTATCGCTTCCTCTCCTTCGCGATTTCAACCCAGCACGCCACCTCATGTCCAGGAGTCACCGTTCTCAACTCTGGCCGTTCGGCACAGCGATCGATCTTGTAGTCACACCGAGGTGCAAACGGACAACCAGCTGGTAATTCGATGAGATCAGGCGGGAGCCCGAAGATGGGAGTGAGTTTCTCCTTCTTCTTCATGTCGAGTCGAGGCACCGAGCCCAACAACCCCAGCGTGTACGGGTGCCGTGGATTTCCATACAGATCCTTCACGTCTGCGGACTCGATGATAAAGCCGGCGTACATGACACACACCCGATCCGCTATCCCGGCAACTATGCCCAGGTCATGCGTGATCCAGATGATAGCCATGCCGATCTCGTCCCTCAACTCCTTCACCAACTCGATGATCTGCGCCTGTATGGTCACGTCAAGCGCCGTGGTGGGCTCGTCGGCGACGAGGATCTGGGGATTGCACGACAGGGCCATGGCAATCATAGCTCTTTGCCTCATCCCGCCGCTGAATTGGTGGGGATAGTCGTCCAACCGATCCTCAGCCTGGGGTATCTGCACCAGCTGCAACAGCTCCGCCGTCCTATCCCGGGCCTCTTTGTTGCTCATTCCCAGGTGAAGCGTCAGCGCCTCGCTGATCTGCTGGTTGATGGTCAGGACAGGGTTCAACGACGTCATGGGATCCTGGAAGACCATGGCCATCTTGTTCCCTCTTATCCTGCGCATGTCATCATCACTCAGCTTCATCAGATCCCTACCTTCGAAGATGACCTCGCCAGCCTCGATCTTCCCCGGCGGTTGCGGTATCAACCGCAGGATGGAGAGCACACTGACGCTCTTGCCGCACCCGCTCTCTCCCACAATGCCCAGGGTCTCCCCCTCATTGAGCACCCAGGA
>DATKVP010000249.1:0-3919 GCA_035530015.1 Anaerolineae bacterium
TTGTTGGAGGAAAGGGATGTCCTGAACACGCTGGAAAGGGGTTTCTTCTCTGAGAAGCAGTGCTGCTTGCTGTGCAGCGAACCCGACGCCGAGCACTGTCACCGAAGACTCGTAGCCGAGCATTTGCAGGAGGCTTGGTCGGACGTAGAGGTAGTGCATCTGTAGGATTTGCTCGCGGTCTCGCCGGTGTCGCTTTGCCCAATGCGTGGACCTGGTTCGGTTTGTGCAAAGGCTGAGCTGCTCCTATGCCAAGGAGGTATTGGCGATGCTGCGCGAGATGATCGTGACGGATGTGACGCGGATGCGCTCCCCTGCTGTGTGCCTAGCTGGCTTCTTCTCCGATGATGGGTCCCCGGTCAGGCCGGTGATGCCTTATCAGGCGGGTAAGAGACTCACGGAGGATTTCCTTTGGGCACACGAGGACCTGATCGTACAACCTTTCGCCGAAGTGCGTCTGGACTTCAGCGCTCCCGTCTCCGACCCACCCCACACTGAGGACTGGGAGATCGATGCGCGGGCGTGCCCGGAACTGGTGCGGGTCCTATCTCCCCAGGAGAGATGGCAGTTCCTACGAGCCCACCTCGACCCTTCGGTACAAGCGATATTCGGGGCACCGGTACAAGACAGCCGATACGTCTGCAAGGGTCAGGGTGAGAGATCACTAGGGACCATCCTGGCCAGGGAGGTCTACAAACTCGCGTATAGACACCGAGAGTACGATGACGGCGAGGTGAAGTGGGACTTTCGCATCTGGTTCATGGACGAGTCTGGCGCCGATTTCGGCCTCGCGATCACCGATCTCACGTTCAGGGATGGCTGTGATCACTTGCGAGATCGCAAGGGATGGGAACCTGATCGGGTCAGTGAGTGGCTGACGCGGTTTCTCAGTTCCGACCAGAGGGATGTCTATCTCCGAATCGGGCTCGCACGAGGATGGGAAAAGTATCCAGACCGCTGCTATCTTCAAGTCACAGGGGTGTATAGCTTCCCCGACTATCTCGGAGGCAAGACACTGGCCGACTTCCGGTGATCAGAGGGCTTGCGGAACTCGCCTTCCCGACCGGCCGGGTCAGCGGTGCGCCCATGGAGAAAGTCTCCTGACGTCTGCCTCAGGACTTGCGGCAGTGGCTCTTGTGGATCCGTCTTGGCCGCCCCAGGTGGTTGATTATCGTTTCGACGGAGGAGCCGTTTGCAGGGAGAGGATCACGATTTAGAGCAGCAGCTGGGCGAGATCGAGAGAAGGTATCTCACCCTTGCTCTGCATTTGGACCGTCACTTCGATGGTGTAGTGGATGCGTACTTCGGCCCCCCTGAGCTGAAGGTTGAGGTAGAGGCCGGAGACCCACGCCCTCTCGATGCTCTGGCCGCTGATGCCAGGCAGTTGCAGCAGGCCATCGACGCCAGTGACTATGATCCTCAGCGCAAGGACTACCTGACCAGGCAAACTCGGGCTATGTCCGCCATCATACGCAATCTCTCGGGAGAGAGCGTCCCCTTCGCTGAGGAGGTGGAACTCTACTTCGACATCGCCCCGGAGATGGTGGATGAGTCTGTCTTCGAAGACGCTCACGCTGAGATTGATCGGCTGCTTCCCGGCGACGGACCGATTCTGGAGCGTGTATCGCAATGGGAGAAGGGGTTGGAAGTGCCCGCCGAGCGGCTGCTGCCTGTTCTGGAACTGGCTTCGGGGGAGACGCGGCGCCGTACCACCAACTACTTCGACCTGCCATTGGGCGAGGAGGTGTGCTGGGAGCTGGTGGAGGACAAGCCCTGGGCTGCCTACAACAACTACCGGGGTGAATACCGATCGACCGTAGAGGTGAGCACCGACTCGCCAGCCCACATCCATCGAATCCTCGATGTGGTGGCTCACGAGGCTTATCCAGGCCATCACACCGAGGGTGCCATCAAGGAGCATCATCTGCACAAGGGCCAGGGAAGGGCCGAGCACGCCGTTCACGTGCTGGGTCCGGAGGCCGTCCTCGCGGAAGGCATCGCTGTCAGCGCTGTGGGCATGATCTTCAGCGATGCTGAGCAGGTCGCTTTCCTGCGCGACGAACTGTGTCCACTGGCGGGCCTAGACAATGCGGACGCCGAAAGGCAAATCGCGGTGGGGCGGGCCAGCGGAGCCTTGCGCGGTGTGGTGGGCAATGCGGCGCTCCTGCTCCATGGCGAGGGCTGGCCATTGGAGGAGGTGGAGCGCTACTTGGCGCGCTACCAGCTAGAAAGCCGGGATCGGGTGGCCCGGACTCTGCGGATCATCCAGATACCTCTCTGGCGCTCCTACGCTTTCAACTACTCGGTCGGCAAGAAGCTGCTGGCTCCCCTGCTCGAAGGGCCGGACCGGGTAGAGAACTTCGCACGGCTCCTTCGCGAACCCTTCACGCCCACTCAGGTGCGGGATTGGTTGGCTGAACGGGATGAGGATTCCGGGAGCTAGAAGGGGAGAGGAGATCACGTTCTCACCAGCACTCGAGATCGGAGACCGGCATGGAGGAGGAGCTTGTACGTACAGGCTGATCATGTACACCAGCAGCCAGACGAGATCGGGAGAGGGTATCTCAGTCTTGCTCTCTATCTGGATCGTCACTACGAGGGGCTGGTGGATGCGTACTTCGGGCCCCCGGAACTGAAGTCCCAGGCCGAATCTGGAGAGCCACGCCCTCTCGACGCCCTGGCCTCCGATGCCGCCGAGTTGCAGCAGGCCATCGAGGCCAGTGACTATGATCCTCAGCGGAAGGACTGGCTGAGCCTGCACACGAGGGCCATGCAGGCCATCATCGGCAAGCTCTCGGGCGATGTATTCCCTATCGAAGAAGAGGCGGCACAATACTTCGACATCGTGCCGGAGATGGTGGACGAGTCGGTCTTCGAGGACTTCCGAGCGCAGATGGATTCCCTGTTGCCAGGGAAGGGTGCTCTGGCCGAGCGCGTCCTGGACTGCGAGAGGAGCGCAGAACTCCGACCTGATCGTATTCTTCCCGTGTGCGAGCGCGTCATTCAGGAGGCGCGCAGCAGGACAAGGGCCATCTTCGACCTGCCGCAAGACGAGGAGGTTGCCCTCAGTCTGGTGCGGAACAAACCCTGGCACGCGTACAACTGGTACCTTGGCCGTGGCCGATCGCAGATCGACCTGAACTCCGACTTGGGACTGCGAATCGAGGACGTGGTCCTGGGCCTCACTCACGAAACCTACCCCGGTCACCACACGGAGCTGGCGATCAAAGAGCGCCTCCTGTGGTGGGGGGAGGGGCGCGCGGAGCACTCCCTTCTGGTCACAGGGCCGCAGGCGGCCGTGGCGGAGGGCCTGGCCGTGTGGGCCTCGAAGGTGATCTTCGAGGGCAGTGAGCTGGCGGATTTCCTCCGCAGTGAACTCTATCCCCTGGCGGGTCTCCCAACGCAGAATGTGGAGCGAGATATCGGTGTCGTGCGGGCTAACGAGAGCGTGGCCGGCGTGGTGGAGGGCAACGCCGCGCTAATGCTCCATCGAGATGGTCGGAGCGCTGAAGAAGTCCAGCAGTATCTAATGCATTTTGGCCTTCTCACACCGGAACGTGCGGCCAACGCCCTGGAGTACATGCTCGATCCCCTCTGGCCGGCCTACATCTTCAACTACGCGGCGGGGAAGAAGTTGCTGGCCCCGCTCCTGAGAGGTCCTGACCGGACGGAGAACTTCGCCCGTCTGCTCAGCGAGCCGTTCACGCCGACCCTGGTACGACAGTGGGTGGCCGAACGGGATGCAAGTGGATGACGTGAGGAGGATGGCCTCTGAGCGTTAAGCCTGCGGTGCGCCCTTTCCGGCTGCTGGACGGCTCGTCACGTCACGGTGTCGAGTGGTGATCCGGAAGTAAGCCCCTGCAGACCTCGCCCGCGCGCCGAGTCGCATCCTTCGATACGCTGCTTCGCTTTGCTCCGTCGT
>DATKVP010000250.1:0-2285 GCA_035530015.1 Anaerolineae bacterium
TACCCCCACTGAGGTTCCCGAACCAACACCCGTGGGAAGCCCCAGCCCCGACCACACGGGGCACTTCGGTCCTGTGATCTTCAGCAGTGATTTCGACGATGCAGCGGGAGAGCCGGTGGGCGTGGGCATGGCCTTCGACCATGGTATCACCAGACTGTACGCCTACTGGCCCTACAACGCGGTGCAGGTTGGTCAGTCGTTTCGGTGGGATTTCTTCCAGGATGGTTCACAGTTCCACGGTGAATATGCAACCTTCCGCGACTCGCGGGGTCATCAGTGGCAGTGGATCTTCGAAACCGACGGTGACCCCTTGTCTCCTGGCATCTATGAATTGGTGGTGAAGGTGGGAGAGGAAGTGGTCCTTCAGGATAGCTGCACGGTGCGGGAGGAACCCTCTCCGACCGCGACAGTGGCGCCGCCCCCGACTCACACCGCTGCCCCACTACCCACCAGCACGCCCACGGTGGCACCTCAGCCTACCCCCACCTTCAGTCCCACCAGGGAGTCCAGGCCTGCTGTTGGTTGGGTGGAGGTGCTCAACTACTGCGGTAGCGACATGACGTTCACCTTGGCGGGGCAGATGTACACAGTAGGAGCCAACTCCAACCAGCGTATCGAATTGGCCCCCGGCGAGTACACCTACACCGCCAGTCTTGGCCTGGGTCGCTATGGGGACATCAATGGCACCGTCACCGTGCAAGGGGGTGTGGTCTCACAACTGCCTTTCAGTGCCGATGTCTAGTGATGCGGCAATGTGCGGTATGATACCGACCAGGGTGGCTTATCGCGAGCAGGCGCGTGCCATGAGGTAGTGGCATCGCTACCTTGGGCGCGACTTGCCCAGCGCCCCTGCCATGGCCGCGATGTGCTCCGGTGTAGAGCCACAACAGGCGCCGATGATGGTCACACCGAGCTGGGCGAACCGCTGTGCGTACTCGGCCATCGTTTGGGGTGTGGCATCGTACTCCGTACGTCCCTTGACCAGGCGCGGGACCCCAGCGTTGGGCTTGGCGATGAGGACGGCCCCAGGGACGGCCTGCTTCATCTGCTCCAGTACATGCTCCACCTCGTCGGGGCCGGTGCCGCAGTTGGCGCCCATGGCCGCTGCGCCCCAGCCGGAAAGCGTCTCCGCGGCTTCCCTGGCGGTGACCCCCATCACGGTGTGCAGCTTCTGCTGGAAGGTCATGGTGCAAAGGAGGGGCAGATCGGTGCTCTCCCGCGCTGCTTCGATGGCTGCCTCCACCTCGTAGAGATCAGACATGGTCTCGATGACCAGCAGATCCACTCCGCCGTCGGCGAGGCCTCTGGCTTGCTCGGCGAAGGTCTCCCGCGCCCCGTCAGGGGTCAGGGTGCCCATAGGGGCGAAGAACTCCCCTGTGGGGCCGATGGAGCCAGCCACGAATGGTGCCCCAGCCTCTCTGGCGATCTCGGCTGCCCTGCGGCTGATGTCATAGACCCTGTCCGCCAAGCCGTACTTCTCCAACCGGAAGCGGTTGGCGCCGAAGGTGTTGGTCAGGATGATGTCAGATCCGGCATCGACGTATCCGCGGTGAACGGCCAGCACCTTGTCGGGCAAATCGAGGGTCATCTCCTCGGGAGCATGCCCCTTCTCCAGCCCTGCGGCCTGAAGCATGGTGCCCATGGCGCCGTCGGCCAGGAGCGTTTCTCCCGTGTTCAACCTTTTCAAGAAGCTCATCTTGGTCCCTCCGACCTTTGCTTGCTGGGTGGGATTATACCATCGCAAGCAGGTCACAACAAGGGTTCTCCGGGGCGAGGGAGCGGGAATGAGACGCTGTCGTGAAGCAGCGGGTCGTGATACTGGCGTGAGAGAAGATCCATGCGATAACGCTCCAACTATTGCTCGTGGATTCCCATTGACTTATAATCCCCCTAATACTAAGAGCTGGGAGGCAAGGTTTGATGGGAATCCTTGAGAGCTTGGTACAGGCTGTGCAAGACGGTGAAGACGGAGACGCCCTGGCCCTGGCCCAACAGGCTATGGCTGAGAAGATGGAGCCTCTCACCGTCGTCGATGCCTTGACGGACGCCATCCGGGAGGTAGGTGATCGTTTCGAGCGTATGGAGATCTTCCTTCCGGAGATGATGCTGGCGGCCAAGGCGATGCAGAAGGCGCTGGAGCCCCTAGGCCCCTATCTTGAAGAGCTGAAGGAGCAGCGTCCGCCGAAAGGGACTGTGGTCGTCGGTACCGTGGAGGGAGATATTCACGAGATCGGGAAGAGCATAGTGGCCCTGCTCTTGGAGGTGAACGGGTACGCTGTGCACGA
>DATKVP010000251.1:0-4336 GCA_035530015.1 Anaerolineae bacterium
GTCTTTGCGGGACATCATCCTGGAGAAGTCAAAGGCCGGCTCGCTGACCATCACGCCGAACTCCTCCGCGCGCTCGATCTCCAGCAGCAACTCCACACTGCTGACCATAGCTTTGGTGGGGATGCAGCCCCAGTTGAGGCACACGCCTCCGACGCGATCGCGCTCTACCAGGGCTACATTGGCACCAAGCTGGGCCGCGCGGATGGCGGCCACGTAGCCACCTGGTCCTGCACCAATGATGGCGATGTCGAACTGTTCAGCCATAGTATTCCTCTCTCTTGAACCTCACGGCACAGCATTCTTCTCGCCGATCCACGCTCAGCCCCAGCTCATGCGCCAGACTGACCGCCCTCGCCGAAGGGCTGACGATGACATTGACGCCAGCCCGCACGGCCAGTGGATCGAGCTGCTCCCTATAGCTCCCGCGGGGTCTCATACAGCCCAGGTGGATGGGCGTCTTTGGGAAACGCACCCGGGCCTCCGCCAGCAGCGCGGCGACCTCATCTGGCTCCGGGGGTTCCCGATCAGCGTATCGGGTGCCGGGTGTAGGTATCAGTACGATGAAGACCAGGCCATCCGCTCCCAGCTCTTGGAGGATCTCCAGGGCGCGGTATTCACCGGAGAAACGCCCTCCCCTCAAGCCCACAGTGATGTGGGGCACGACGGTGGCGTAGGAGCGCAGAAGCTCATAGGCGGCTATCTGGCCCACCACGCCCGTATCGAGGCCGTACACCTCTCGGATCGTCTCGTCGTCACCCACAAAGTCGAAGGAGATTATGTCAACATGAGGGGCGATGGCGTCTGCCTCATCCCTACCGATCAGACCCACGTGCCAGTTCAGAACCCTGCCGGGGCGCAGTCGCTCCACCACGTCCAGGTGGCTGGTCACGGGGACGCGGCCCCGCCTGTCGCAGCCCCCCGAGATGAGGCAGCTGGTGGCCCCCTCGGGATCGGCCTCCCAGATGGGAACCATGTGCTCCAGGTAGTGGCCACCGCAGTGAGCGCAGTCCAGCTCACACTGGTCGCCCGTCAAACTGATCACCAGGGTATTCAGAGGGTAGTCGAAGCCGATGACGGGCGGGAAATTCGCCTGGCGCGTGCGCCACGCCTCGTCGAAAAGCGGGCGTTCTTGTTTCCTTCGCTGCGTCTTGCTCACGGCCACTTGCTCGCAGGGCGTCCGCTGGTAGATCTGCCCGACTGAGCGACTCGGCACAATCCCGTAACGGGCAGCAGGCCGCGGCGACGGCAGGGATGGTGGGAGAGGCTCGCCGGCATCGGTCTCCGGTACACGTAGGAAGACAACAGGGAAGCGACCTCACAGTTCTAGCCGGCATCCAGAGTGGGTCTGGCAACATAGGCAGACCGACGGAGTATAGCAGATGTACGGGCAGGTGACAAGCGTTGCCCGGAGAGTGTGGAAGAACGGGATTTGCGGCACCAGTGAGCTCATCCTGAGCCACGTCCTGAGCCGATTGCAGCCTGCCCTGAGCACAGTCGAAGGGGATAGGCCGAAGGCCGTATCGAAGGTTGAGCCCACTTGGCGGAGCCCAGCAGGACAGAGCGTGACTGCCTCTCGCCGCCTTATTTCACACCCTTGTCTGAAGCTGACGATTTGCTTGCGTCAACATAGGGGATGCGATATACTGACTGAGGGAGTGTGTGGTGAACGATTTTCACAGGCAGCCGGAGTACGATCCATTATTGGAGGAGATGCCCGCGAAAGAGGACCGCTGGGCCAACGTCAAGTCCATCCTGCGCGAGGTCGTAGAGACGGCGATTTTGACGCTGGTCATCTTCCTGATGGTGCGAATGGCGTTCCAGAACTTTCGCATCGAAGGGCACAGTATGGAGACCAACCTCCACAACGGCCAGTTCCTGATCGTGAACAAGCTGGTCTACTACCTCCACCCTCCTCAGAGAGGAGACGTGGTGGTCTTTCATTCGCCTCAGAGCCCGCGCAAGGACTTCATCAAGCGGGTCGTTGGGCTGCCGGGAGAAGAGGTGGAGATGGTCGATGGAGAGGTCTACGTGGAAGGGATCCCGGTGCACGAGGCCTACATAGCCAATCCCGGCAACCGCTCCTGGGGACCCGAGGTCGTGGGGGAGTTTGAGTACTTCGTGCTTGGAGACAACCGGAGCAACAGCAGCGACTCGCGCAGCTGGGGCATGCTCGATGGAGACGCCATCATCGGCAAGGCCTGGGTCTCGTACTGGCCGCCCGGCACTCTGGGGCCCGTGCCCCACTACACCTTTGCCGCAGTCGAATAGGAGGGGAGATGGTCGCGAAGGCCCTCTCAGTTGAGCTCGACCACGCAGCCAGAGTTCCCCTGGTCGAGTTTCCGCCACAAGACCTGGTGGACATCATCGAGGAATTGACCCCAGAGAAGCTGGCCGGTTTGCTCGACGCCACCGACCTCAAGGCGGACACGCAGGAAGGCAAGATCAAGAAGCTGGCCGGCTGGGCGATGGAGTACGGCTTTCCCTCTGTCTGCGTGAACCCCGTGGAGGTCGATCTGCTGCCGGGGCTACTCCAGGGCAGCTTGGTGAAAGAGTGCTACGTCATCGACTTCCCCCTGGGGAAGTCCACCATCGACAGCAAGCGCCGCCAGGCAGCCCACACGGTGGAGACGAGCCGGAAGCTAAGAGGCGAGGGTCCGGGCAAGATCGAGCTGGACATGGTGATCAACGTTGGCCGTTTCAAGAGGGATGCAGGGTACACCCGGGAAGAGATAGAGGCGGTGGTGGACGCTGCTGATGGGGAGACGGTCAAGGTCATCATTCGCTCCGGGGAGCTGACCGAGGAAGAGATCGTTCAGGTCTCTCGCCTGGTCAAGGAGGCCGGGGCCAGTTTCGTGAAGAACTCCACAGGCATGGACGTGATGGGCGCCACCCCCGAGCACCTGCGGTTGATGAGAGAGGCGGTGGGTCCAAACTTCGGCGTGAAGGCGGCGGGCGGTATCAGTGAGGCCATGACCGCCGTCAGACTCATCTACGCCGCGGCCAGAGAGCCTGAGCAAAGGGACCCCTCCCGATTCAGAATGGGCACCAGCGCCCCCCTGGCCATCATGGCCACCATGGACTGGATCAGGGCCAATCCCCTGGCGTGGGTGGAGACGCGCGTCATCCCCTGCACCATCTGTCCCCACGGCCAGACGGGCAAGCAGCGGAGAGAGGTCCGGGAGATCTACATCAAGAGGTGCCGCACCTGCCCCTTCAGGCGCTACAGAAAGGACAAGGACTTCTGATGCCCAGAGGTGGCTACCACGACAAGGTGCTGAGGGTCAACCTCGGCGACGGAAGCGTCACGACAGAGAGCCTGGACGAGAACCTGGCCCGGGAGTACGTTGGCGGGCGCGGTCTGGGGAGTGCCATCCTCTGGAATGAGCTTCCTCCAGCGACGGATCCCCTCTCGCCAGAGAACTTGCTGATCCTGGCGACCGGGCCCCTCAACGGGACCGGGGCTGCCCTCTCCTCTCGCTACGAGATAGTGACCAAGTCGCCCCTCACCAACACCATCTTGAGCGCCAATTCTGGCGGTCGTTTTCCCATCGCCTTGAAGAGAACGGGCTTCGATGTCGTGATTTTCGAGGGTGCGGCCGAGAGACCCCGCTACCTCTCCATTGAGGATGAAGAGGTCGAGCTCAAGGACGCCTCCAGCCTGTGGGGGCTGGACACGCACCAGACGACCGAGCGACTGCTCAAAGGGACCTCGGCCCAGACGTCGGTGGCCTGCATCGGGCCTGCTGGGGAGAGAGGCGTGCTCTACGCCTCGGTGATGAACGAGAAAGACCGCGCGGCGGGAAGGGGCGGGGTCGGATGCGTGATGGGGGCCAAGAACCTCAAGGCCATCGTGGTCCAGGGCACCCACAAGACCACTGTGGCCGACGCCTACGCCTTCCAGGAGGCCAGGAAGATCGCCCTGACCATGATCAGCGAGGCCCCGATCACCAAGAACGCCCTCAAGGAGTACGGCACGGCGGTCCTGATCAATATCATCAACCAGTTCGGGGCCCTGCCCACCCGCAACTTCCAGGAGGGGTACTTCCCCGACGCGGACTCCGTCTCCGGGGAGACGCTGAAAGAGCTGATCTACGAGCGCAGCTCGGCCTGCGCCACCTGCTCCGTGGCCTGCGGCAGAGTGACCAGGGTAGCCGATCGCACCGGCGAGGGACCCGAGTACGAGACGATGTGGGCCCTGGGCCCCATGTGCGGGGTGAAGGACCTGGAGCAAATCACCGAGGCCAACTACAACTGCAACGAAGCGGGCTTCGACACCATCACCGCAGGCAGCACCATCGCCTGTGTCATGGAACTGTGGGAGAAGGGGTACCTGGAC
>DATKVP010000252.1:0-16596 GCA_035530015.1 Anaerolineae bacterium
ACTACGTTCTCAACGGTAGGAAGGTGTGGATCACCAATGCATCCCTGGCCGATTTCTTCACGGTTGCGGCCAAGACCGATCCAGAGGCTGGATTCAAGGGCATCGACATGTTCCTCGTGGAAAGAGATACACCAGGTTTGACCATCGGCAGAGACATCGCCAAGATGGCGGTTCTCGGGCAGGGCGTCGGTGAGCTGATCCTGGAGGAGTGCCGCGTGCCTGCAATTCATCTCTTCGGTGAGGAAGGGACAGGCTCTCGGAACCTCCAGGCAATCCTGGCGGAGATTCGGATCATGATGGGGTCCCTCAGCCTCGGACTGGGTCAAGCAGCCCTGGATGCAGCCGTCAAGTACTCTCAGGAGAGGATCCAGTTCGGACGGCCCATTGCCAAGTTTCAGGCCATCTCTCACAAGCTGGTCGACATGGCCACGCAGCTAGAGGCAGCGCGGTTGATGGTGTTCCGCGCGGCTTCGCTGCTCGACCAGGGAGAGCGGGATATGAAGCTGGCATCCATGGCCAAACTGTTCGCCTCTGAAATGGCCAACCAGGTGGCAGATGGCGCATCCCGGATCTTCGCCAGCTATGGCTTGGCGACGGAATACCCAGCGCAGCGCTACTTCCGGGATGCGCGGTTTCTCTTGCTGGGAGGAGGAACGTCAGAAGTGCTGCGCGGCATCATTGCTCGTCAGATGGGCCTGTGAGATGGGACGCGAAGCCAGGGACACTATCAACGTCGAAGGGAGTTGAGGAGCGATGGATTTCAACTTCACCCCGGAACAGCAACTGTTCCGTCAGAGTGTGATGGAGTTCGCCGAGAGGTACGTACGGCCCCGGATAAAGGAGATGGAGGAGGCCAAGGACATCCCTCGGGACTTGCTCGACCGCATAGCAGAGCAGGGATTCTACGGACTACGCTATACGGAAGAGTGGGGAGGGCAGGGGGGCGACAACGTGATGTTCGCCATCCTCAACGAGGAACTGGCGCACTGCCACATGAGTGTGGCGGCGAGAGTGATGATGCAGTGTTTGATGGGCACGGAGTTCATCAACCTGTTTGGCACAGACGAGCAGAGGCGGGAGTTCCTGGTCCCGGCAATCAGGGGAGAGAAGTACGGCACCATGTGCATGACAGAACCAGCCGGTGGCACGGACCTGGGTGCCATGCAGACCACTGCCGTACGGGATGGCGACGAGTACGTCATCAATGGCCAGAAGAGCTGGATCACCGGCGCCCACGTGGTTGACTTCTACACAGTAGCCGCCAAGACGGACCCGGAGGCAGGGTTCAGGGGAGTGGATCTGTTTCTGGTGGAGAGAGACAGGCCGGGAGTGGAGGTGGGCAAGAAGATCGACAAGCTCATCGCCTTCGCTTCCGGATGCTACGACCTGTACTTCAACGAGGTCCGAATCCCCGCGGATCACCTGTTCGGCGGAGAGGAAGGCAAAGGGTTCGTGCTGCTACGGAATATCCTCAACGACATCCGGGTACACACGGCAGCTCTGGGCCTGGGCATAGCACGGGCGGCGTATGAGGAGTCCCTGGAGTATGCCAAGCAGAGAGAGGCCTACGGGCGTCCCATCATCAAGTGGCAAGCCATTCAGCACAAATTGGCCAAAATGAGGGTGGAGATAGACGCGGCCAGACTGATGATCTACTTCGCCGCCTGGCGGATGGACCAGGGTTTGCCGGTGAACATCGAAGCCGCCACCTGCAAGTACTTTGTCACTGAGGCCGCTCTGAGGATAGTGGACGATGCCACTCGCATCTTCGGGGCCTACGGGGCCTCGATGGAGATGAACATACAGAGGTACTTCCGCGATGCCAGGTGGCTCCTGTATGGAGCGGGCACGCAGACCATGATTCTGAACATCATAGGCGCTGAGATAGGCAGGGAGTAGCAGGAGGAGATCGCGATGCAGCTACCCAGCTTCGAGCATCTGGAACCCAGATCGCTGGATGAGGCGTTGGAGTTGTTGGCAGAACACGGAACGCAGGCCAAGGTGATCGCGGGTGGCACCGAGTTGCTGGTATCCATGAAGCAGCGCCTGCTATCCCCTGCTTACCTGGTCAACCTCAAGGCGGTTCCAGACCTGGACTTCATCACTGAGGATGCCGGCGGCCTGCGTATTGGATCCCTTACCAGGTTGTCGGCCCTGGTGCGGTCCACCGCTGTGAAGGAGCTGTGCCCGGTCCTGGGCCAGACGGCCAGCATGGTTGCCGCGCCACCGCTCCAGGAGATGGGGACTCTGAGCGGCAACCTGTGCCTGAACACCCGATGCTTCTACTACAATCAGTCATCGTTCTGGCGGCAGGTTCGGGGGTCGTGCTACAAGACCGGCGGAGGCCTATGCCACGTGGTGAAGGGCGGTAACCGCTGTTTTTCCACCTACCAGGGAGACATGGCGCCCACTCTCATGGCGCTTGGCGCCACCGTGAAAGTGGTGAGGAAAGGCAGCGAGCGAGAGATTCCCGTCACTGAGCTGTACACTGGGAAGGGGAAGCGGCCTCTGGCGCTGGAACCCGACGAGATCGTGACGGAGGTTCGGGTGCCGGCACCGGTGGCCGGAGCGGGAGCGGACTACCAGAAGCTGCGCTATCGAGGGGCCATGGACTTCCCTCTCGCTGGCGTGACGGCAGTGCTTGCTAGAAACGGCTCGGGTCTCTGTACGAGGGCCGGCGTGGCGCTGACGGCTGTGGGCACAGCCCCGCTCGTCGTCGAGGAGGCCACCAGCCTGCTGGAGGGGCAGCAGGTGACTGACGATCTGGTGGCGCAGGTGGCCGAAGCTGCCTATGAGGCGGCTCGCCCGGTCAACAACGTTGGCAGTGACGCGGCGTATAGGAGAAAGATGGTTCGGGTGCTCACCCGGAGGTCGATAGTGAATGCGTGGGGGGAGGAGTGAGCCATGGAGAGGCGGCTTATCCGGTTGAGGGTCAATGGTGAGGAGCACGATGTCGTGGTCTCGCCCAATGAGACCCTGGTTGAGGTGCTTCGCGAGCGGCTGGAGCTAACCGGCACGAAGATGGGATGTGGCGAGGGGGCCTGCGGGACCTGCACCGTACTGCTGGACGGGAAGCCGGTGCGTTCGTGCCTGACGCTGGCGGTCGAGGTTCAGGGCAAAGTCATAGTGACCATCGAGGGGCTGGCTGAGGGCGGTGAACTACACCCTGTGCAGAAGGCCTTCATCGAGCATGGGGCCATTCAATGCGGTTTTTGCAGTCCGGCTATGATCCTGACCAGTAAGGCTCTTCTGGAGGAGAACCCTCATCCTACCGAGGAAGAGGTCAGAAGTGCCATCTCTGGCCAGGTATGCCGCTGCACCGGGTATGCGAAGATCGTGGAAGCGATCTTGGCTGCGGCGGATAGCGGGTAGGGGGAGGATACAGTATGGTAGAGCACAGACTTGTGGGGCAGAGTGTCGTCAGGATCGATTCGCTGGCAAAGGCAACTGGCGAGGCCCGGTATACTGCTGACTTGACTCTTCCCCGGATGCTTCATGGAAAGGTGCTGAGGAGCCCACACGCCCATGCCCGAATCCTGCATATCGACGCCAGCAAGGCGGAGAAGCTGCGAGGTGTCAGGGCAGTGGTCACCGGGAAGGATGCGGCGGGTGTGAAGTGGGGCGTGTTTAGCTATACACGCGATCATGAGCTACTGCCGGCCAGCAAGGTCCGGTACATTGGAGAAGACGTGGTGGCCGTCGCAGCAGTGGACGAGGAGACCGCCCTGGAGGCTTTGGAGCTGATCGAGGTGGAGTACGAGGTTCTGCCCGCCGTATTCGATCCTCTGGAGGCGATGCAAGAAGGTGCTCCCCTGATCCACGAGCACGCCGAGAACAACGTCAACATCCACGTGCCCATCGAGGTGGGCGACGTTGACAGGGCTTTCGAAGAATCGTACTACGTGAGAGAGGATCGCTTCGTCGACACTGAGTACACGTACTGTCAGACCGAGCCCTATGCGGTATTGGCCAGCTATGACGGCGGCGGCAACCTTGAGATCTGGACCCCTAATGCATCTCCCCATACCAAGGCCAAAGCCCTCTCCAACCTCTTGGAGAAACCCCTGGCCAAGGTTAAAGTGCGGAGAGTCTACACCGGCGGGGCCTTCGGCGGCCGGTCGGATATCTTCCCCGGTGAGTTCATCGCTGCCCTGCTAGCCATGAAGACTGGCAGACCGGTCAAGATGGTCTATACGAGAGAGGAGAGCTTCGGCAGCGTGAGGCAGGCCCACAGTATGGTGGTCGATCTGAAGACCGGCGTGACTAAGGATGGGCGCTTTCTGGCCAATGAGATCAAGGTCGTCCTGGATGGTGGCGCCTACAGCAGCACGGGACCTATCGCCACGTCCGTGCCCTTCCTCGTGTGGGAGGAGACGTATCGCCTGCCCAACCTGCGCTTCAATGGCTACCGCGTGTTCACCAACAAATTGGTTCGAGGGATGTACCGCTGCCACGGCCGTTCGTTCCTGGGTGGGCTGGGCATGCAATTGGACATGATCGCCGAGGAGCTGGGCCTCGATCCGGCGGAGATGCGTCTCAGGAACGCACTGAAGACCGGCGAGACGCAGGCCACCGGTTCCAGGATCATCAGTTGCGGTCTCAGTGAGGCCATCGAGAGAGCTGCTGAGAAGTCGGCGTGGCAAGAGAAGCGAGGCAAGCTGCCATACGGCAAGGGTATTGGCATGGGCGCCAACGGCATGATGGTGGGATTCCCCATGGGGATACGCGGTGGGTCCGCGGCCATGCTCAAGTTCAACGAGGATGGAGGGGCCACGCTGATCTCGGGCGTGGTGGACAACGGGCAGGGCAACGAGAGCATGGTTGTCCAGATCGCGGCTGACGTGCTGGGTATGAAGATGGAGGGTATCAATCTGGTCTCCGCCGATTCAGAGCTTACACCTCTGGATCAGGGCGCCTATTCCCAGGCCGCAACCTTCGTCTCTGGGAACGCGGCCCGAGCGGCGGCGATGGATGCCAGGGAGCAGATTCTGAACATCGCCTCCGACATGCTAGATGCGACCCCACGGGAACTGGACATGAAGGATGGTCAGGTCTTCGTCACGCAGAGGCCGGAGTGGAACGTCTGGCTGGGCAAGGTCATACGCAAGGCTCTCCTCGACAATACTCCGGTGGTGGGGCGGGGCTCGTACATGCCCAAGGTCGATCTGAGACGAGAGTGGGTGAGCAACCCCCGCGGACAGCACGCCGGGACCTTCAGCTTCGGGGCCGTTGTGGCTGAGGTGGAGGTGGACACGGAGACCGGCCAGGTGAAGGTGACCAACGTCACGGGAGCGCACGACTGCGGCGTGGCCATCAATCCCATGGCAGTGGAGGGCCAACTGGAGGGGTCCGTGGCCTCAGGTGGCGTGGGTGCCACCCTGCTAGAGGAGCACACCTGGGACGGTGGGCAGATGCTGAATGCCAACATGCTGGAGTACAAGGTGCCGCTCTCCGTGGACATGCCGCAGATCATACCCATCATCGTGGAGACTGTGGATCCCGAGGGACCCTACGGAGCCAAGGAAGCCGGTCTCTGGGGTTCCATGAACATGTTTCAGGCCATTGGAAACGCCGTCTATGATGCGGTCGGAGTTTGGATCAAGGAGTTTCCCATCACTCCAGACAAGGTGCTCAAGGCTCTTGAGGAGAAGGACCAAGGATCATGAAACTCAGGGGCATCGACCATTTGTGTTTCGCCGTGCGGGACCTCGAGACAGCTCGCAAGAAGTATGAGCAGGATCTGGGGCTGGAGCTGGATGGCCTCTATGTGTCCCAGAGTGAAAAGATCAGTGTGGCCCGCTACTACGTCGGCGAAGTGGCTCTGGAGTTGATAGCGCCCACATCTGCCGACAGCGAGGTGGCCAAGTTCCTCCAGAGGCGCGGAGAAGGCTTCTATCTCATCTCATACAGGGTAGACGATGTGGAGGCTGCACTGAGTGAGCTGAAGGCGAAAGGGGTGCGGACCATCGACCGGCGCCCCCGGCGGCTAAAGGGCAACCGGTACGCTTTCATCCATTCCCCCGGGGAACTCTCGGGTGTCCTGACGGAGGTCCTGGATGGCGAATTCGACTACAACGAGGGGGAGAATGGCCAAGAAGCCGATTAGAGTGTTGCTCGCCAAGCCTGGCCTTGATGGCCATGATCGCGGAGCCAAGGTGGTGGCCCACGCCCTGAGGGACGCTGGCATGGAGGTCATATACACCGGCCTCCACCAGGCAGTGGAAGCGATAGTCGAGGCAGCCCTTCAGGAAGATGTGGACGTCATCGGACTCTCTGTACTCTCGGGAGCGCACCTGCCCCTCACCGAGAAGCTGATGACGTTGCTGAGGGAGAAGGAGTTGGAAGACCTGCTGGTCATCGTCGGGGGGAATGTGCCCAGAAGGGACGTGGAGAAGCTCGAGGCCCTGGGAGTCGGTCGGGTCTTCCGGACCGGTTCACGCTTTGAAGACATCGTCAGCTTCGTGGAAGCCAGAGTCTCCGGATGATGCGGCCAGAGATCACGAGCCGTTGAGGTAGCGTAGACTCCGTCACCGCTGGTGTCCCCTTGAGGCCAGGCCGGGGGCATGCGGGTGCGCTTGGCAACTTGCTTCTGAGATTGCCTCGTTCTGGTGCGATAGCCACTTGCTCGGAGAGGTGCCTGGACAGCCCCTGCCGACTGAACAAGTGGAAAGAGGCTGGCGGGCCGGCGGCGTGCGGGGGAGAGCAACAGCGGCACGGGCGGTGGGTGACGGATCTAGACGGCTCTCTCGAAACGATAGCCCACGCCTATCTCCGTCTGGATGTACTGCGGGTGCTTGGGGTTCTCTTCCAGTTTCTGACGAAGGTGCCAGACGTGCACTCGAACGTAGTGCACGTCGTCCTGGTACTCCCGTCCCCAGACGTTCTCAAGTAGCTGTGTGAAAATGAGGACGTGGCCCGCGTTTTGCACCAGATATGCCAAGAGGCGGTACTCCGTTGGCGTGAGCTTCACCACTTGTCCTTGGACGGTTACGCGGCGCTCATTGAGGTCCACCGTGAGATAGTCGTCGGCGTAGGTGGCGGACTCTTCGTAATCCACCGGGGGTAGAGCTGCCCGAAGAAGGACGGCTCGGGCATGGGCCAGGAGTACCTTGATGCTGAAGGGCTTCGTGAGATAGTCGTCAGCACCGTATTCCAGGCCGCGAACTATGTCCTCATCCTGCCCCCTGGCCGTGAGCATGACGATAGGCACGTCGGAAACCTCTCGAATGCGGCGGCAGGTCTCCCAACCATCCATACGAGGCATCATGATGTCAAGTATGACCAGATCCGGGTGACGCGCGAAGAACGCTCGTAGCGCTTCCTTACCATCGCTCGCGGAGTAGACGTCATAGCCCTCCCTGGCAAACGTGTGGTCAATCAGGGAGAGCAGGGGGGGATCGTCGTCCACGACCAAGACCTTGGTTTTCTCCATCTGTCGGTCGTGCCTCCGCAGGGGCTTGCGATGCTAGACGATCATATCGCAACAGGCACGAGAGGGCGAAGAGGAGCTACTTTGGGCGCTCAAGATGTGCCTGGTAGATACCATGATGGCGTAGCTATGGTCGCTGTGGTGGAACCCCGTGGGCTGGAGGCATCGCACTTGCAAACGTGACGGAGTGCGGTATAATGATCATTGGCGATTGGTATACGTGCGAATCGTCTCATTGAGGATTTCGGAAAGGAGATTCAGACATGGCCTATAGGATCGATCCAGACGAGTGTATCGCTTGTGCAGCTTGCGAGGAGGAGTGCCCCAACGAAGCCATCAGCGAGGGGGACGAGGTCTACGTCATAGACGCAAGCAAGTGCACAGAGTGCGCGGGCTTCTTTGAGGAATCCCAGTGTGCGCTGGTTTGCCCGGTGGACGCTTGCGCGCCGGATCCGGACAATGAGGAAAGCCAGGAGCAGCTGCTGGAGAAGTTCAAGAAACTACATCCGGACAAGGAGCCCAAGGTCTTTTAGGGCAGCTTCTCGGAGCTTCCTTGGGTGTTGTCTTGAAGGCTATCGCCAGACAGAAGCCGGGGCCAGGAGGGCATAATCGTTTTCTCCGGCCCGGGCTTTCCTGTTTTGTGTCGCTTGAGGGATTTCGATAGCGGCTGATCCCATAGGCGCTGTCTTTCTGGCGATCTCAAGCATGGCGCGAGGCATGTCGTGGTCCTCGCGCAGCCGCCTGGGAGGCGATACCGGGCAGCATCGCCGGCAGTTTCCCGCCCGAGGCACAGGTGGAGGCGACGTGGCGGTTGGTGGAGTCACTCGCTCTATCGTCTTCTCCGCTCTGGCCAGGTGATTCTCGCTACCCTCTGACTTGGAGCGGTGAACCAATTGAGCCGTGTTCAATCGGTGCTATGCGGGTCGAGATACCTGGGCCGAGAGGGCGAGTCATTGATCACGCCGATCCAGGCCCTTTGCCAAGCACGGCTCTGGTTGACAGGAGAGGGTGACGCGGGTCGTGGGCTCGTTTCTGGGTTCGCCAAGCATAGGGGGCAGTGCAGACGTAGACGACTGTGCGCGCTCTCGCGGCCTACGCTAGATGACCAAGAGAAGAGGCGCCACAACTGACACCACGGGTGCCAGGGTGGGCGTCGGGGTAGGCGGAGGAGGCGGCGGCAGGGTAGTGAGCAGGTAGCCCATGACCATACTGAGCACTACCAAGATGCTGAGAATGAGGAACATGATCTGCGCGGGCCGCTGCTTCTGGGAGCTTCTTCTACGAGCCAATTCTCTTTCCTTTCGCCGGAGTGCTGCTCTATTATATGCAACGTGCGCACTCACCGCCAGTTACGGCGCCCTCTTGGTGGCTGTACTTGATCGCGCCTGTTGAGCATGCCCGGGCCGAGTGTTCGCTGTGCTGCTCAGCAGCTTCTCCCGGCATTCGTGTCCAGGTATGTGCCAGGGCGTGATCTGGGCCGGGAGTCCGGCGTGGGCTCACTCCGGTGCCTGTGGCGTTTGACATCGGTCGTTCAGGATGGTATGATGCGTTTTGATCCCCTTGCTGCCTTGACGTTGCGCGGAGTGGAGACAGGTGGTTGGGAAGAACCCGACCCGTGAGCAGGTCGAGACGGACGAGCGCGAGAGCAAGCACCCCAGCCCATCAACCCTAGCAGCCCTCGGTGTCATCTGCGACCTTGTTGGCCAATCGATGGACCTGAAGGAGATGCTGGGCTTGTCTCTGGACGAAGTGACGTTGGCGGTGGGTGCAGACCTTGCCCAGGTCCTGATCCTCGATGACGGGACCGACGATCTCATAGTCATCGCCCGGCGTGGGGGTATGGCTCCCCTGGACGACGACCAACAGATCGATCTGGGCCGCGCTTTGGCCCGAGTCATCCTCGACGATGATCAGGCGTTGATCGTCGAGGATGTGTCGGCGCACCCCCGTTTGAAGGAACTGGTGGATCAGGGGTCTGGACTGCGCAGCTATGCTGGTATTCCGCTCTCCTCAAGGGGGAGGACCATCGGTGCCCTGAACGTCATGAACTTCCGGCCGCTGCAGCTCCGTGACGAGGGAGTAAGAGACCTTTCGCGGTGGGGGAGAATGGTCGCGACAGTCGTCGACAACGACAGGCTCCGTGCCGAACTCGCGGATTCTCGGCAACGGCTGAGGGAACGAGTCAAGGAGATCAGGTTTCTATATGACGTCACGGGGCAGGCGTTGGCGGCACCGGATATCGGGGCCTTTCTCTTCTTTGTGGCCAGAAGACTACCCGCTTCGATGCAGCATGAGCGAGCGTCAGCGGTCATAACCTGCTCCGTTGGCGAGAGAAGCTATCTGGCGTGGTCCGAGGATCTTGACGCGACTCAGGCCGAGAAGCTGCGGGTGCTCCCGGGCACTGGAGCCTTGGGGGAGCGCGTTGCCGGTGGCGAAGCGGTTGTCGATTATGAGTTGGACGAGGCAGGCTTATTGGAGACTGGGCTGGACGTCAGGTCCAGAATCGCGGTTCCCATAGCGATCGATGATGACGTGGTGGGTTCAGTCTGCGTTTGCTACCTCAACCATGATTGGCGCTTCCTGGCAGAGGAGAAGCAGCTTCTGTACGGAATCTCCGAGCAGATAGCACAGTTCATAGCCCGGGATGAGATGGAACGAGAGAGCCGACAGCGCACTCAGGAGATCTCAAGCCTGTTCGAGGTTTCCAAGGCACTGGCGGCTGTGGTGGATCTGGAGAACTTGCTGCCGGTCATCGAAGACACTCTGAGGGAGACCCTGCGACCCGCGGAAGCGGGAGCGCTGCTCCTGTTCGACGAGGGCACCGGGATGTTGAGAGTGGAGTCGGCCTTCGGCTACGACAGCGGTCCTTTGCGCAAGGTAAGCCTACAGGTGGGCGAGTCGATCTCGGGGATGGTATTTGAGTCGGGAGTGCCTGGGGTGTGGGCCACACCGGAGGAATCAGCCAGTGGTATGGCCAACATGAGCGAACACAACAGAGATCTCTTCCGGCAGGCCTCTGGAGGCCTGGACTATCCCCATAGCGCCATTGGCGTTCCTCTGGTCTACAGAGAGGGCAAGATAGGGGTCGTGACGCTGGAGACGCTGCGCAGCAAGAACGGGCTCTCCGTCTCGGATCTTCCTTTCCTCCAGGCGTTGGCAGAACTGATCGTCATCAACGTGGACAAGATATGGCTTCTCGAGCAGAGTGAGCGGACCAAGGCCATGGAGGAAGCCAACAGGCTTAAATCTGAGCTGATCGCGGCTCTTGCTCACGACATGCGGACTCCTTTGGCTTCGATCAAGGGGTACGCCTCGGCCATGCTGCTGGATGATGTGGAGTGGGATGATGAGGTTGGATCGGAGCACCTGCGCATCATCAACGAAGAGGCCAACGAACTGCAGACCATGATCCAGGACCTCTTAGAGTCTTCCATCATCGATGCAGGTCTCATGCAGATTCAGAAGGAACCAGTTCTGCTACCCCGTCTGGTGGAACAGATAGTAGGTGAGATGACGCGCCGCACCGCGAGGCATCGGTTCGTGACCAGCTTCGGGAGGGACTTCCCCATAGTGGACGCGGACCCACGCCGGATCAGACAGGTGCTCCGCAACCTGCTGGACAATGCGGTCAGGTACGCACCAGATGGCGGTCTGGTGGTTGTCAGGGGCCAGGTGAGGGGCGGAGAGGTAATCGTCAGCGTGGCAGATGAGGGCATAGGGCTTGCACCTGAGCATCTGAATAGACTGTTCGAGAAGTTCTTCCGGCTCAAGTCACCTTTGGGCCAGCAGGTAAGGGGTTCGGGCCTGGGGCTTCCCATATCGCGAACCATAGTGGAGAGCCATGGAGGGAGGATCTGGGCTGAGAGCGAACTGGGCAAGGGCACGACGATCTACTTCTCTCTGCCCAAGGATGAAATCGCCGCACCGGCTGAGCAGGCGTGACTGACAGGTCTCGGTAGGTGCGGCAGGTGGCGAGGAGATGGTGCAAACGATGGAGGAGTTGAATCCCTTTGAGATAGCGCAGAGGCAGTTGGACGAAGCGGCGGAGTTGCTGGGTTTGGATCCTGGCGTCCACGCCCTGCTACGCGAACCGATGCGCGAACTGCACGTCACGCTTGGAATCAGGATGGATGATGGCTCCTTGAAGACCTTCAAGGGGTTCCGGGTGCAGTATAACGACGCCCGGGGCCCCGCGAAAGGGGGAATTCGGTTCCATCCGGACGAGACCATAGATACCGTGAGGGCCCTTGCCGCCTGGATGACGTGGAAGACGGCCGTGGTGGATATCCCTCTTGGTGGTGGGAAGGGAGGGGTGGTCTGCAACCCTAAGGAGATGTCTCAGGCCGAACTGGAGAGGCTGAGCAGGGCCTACATCAGGCAGGTAGGACGTATTCTGGGGCCGGAGTCCGATGTGCCGGCTCCCGATGTGTACACCAACTCGCAGATCATGGCCTGGATGATGGACGAGTACTCCGCCATGCGTGGCCACAACGTCCCGGGCGTGATCACGGGTAAACCGCTGGCGCTGGGTGGCTCGGCGGGCAGAGAGGATGCCACCGCTCGCGGGGGCATGTACTGCATCAGGGAGGCAGCGAAGGCGATGGGCCTTGAACTGAAAGGCGCCACTGCTGCCATCCAGGGGTACGGCAATGCAGGTTACTATGCGCAAGCTCTGGGTGAGGAACTGTTGGGGCTCAAGGTGGTAGCCGTTAGTGATTCGAAAGGGGCCATCCTCAACCAGGGAGGCCTGGAGCGTGACCGAGTCAAGGCGCACAAGGACGAGGTTGGTACCTGCGTTGGTGTGGATGACTGTGACACAATCACCAACGAGGATCTGCTCGAACTGGACGTTGATGTGTTGATCCCTGCCGCTCTGGAGAACGTGATCACGGCGGACAACGCTGGCCGGATCAAGGCTAGCATTGTGGCTGAACTCGCCAACGGGCCGACGACGCCTGAGGCAGACAGAGTCCTCTTCGACAACGGTGTGTATGTCATTCCCGACTTCCTCTGCAATGCGGGCGGCGTAGTAGTCTCGTACTTCGAGGGTGTGCAGAACGCCTACAACTACTACTGGGCATTGGAGGAGGTCCACGAGCGACTGGGCAACAAGATGACCGCGGCCTTCCGTGCGGTTCACCAAACAGCCCAGGCCAAAGGCGTCCACAATCGCCTGGCGGCCTATCTGGTGGCCGTGGCTAGAGTGGCAGGGGCCATGAAGCTACGAGGTTGGGTATGAGTGACGACCTGACGGGTGCTCGACAGCGGGCAGCCGCTACACTTCGGCGGTGAGAGG
Organism: Anaerolineae bacterium; assembly: GCA_035530015.1. GTDB lineage: Bacteria > Chloroflexota > Anaerolineae > UBA7937 > B3-Chlor > JAUVXJ01. Next base: position 12,726 of record DATKVP010000252.1, read on the forward strand.
CCAGGTGGCAGGTAGCGTGACCGTTCTCGTGGTTGATGATGAGCCACGGTTGGTGAGACTGGTCCGGGAAGTCCTCACTGCTGTTGGCTATCGTGTACTCAGTGCCGGTGATGGGGAAGAGGCGCTGGAGACCCTCGCCATCGAGCAACCGGACCTGGTACTTCTGGACATCATGTTGCCGGGAGAGATGGATGGCTACGATGTCTGTACCCAGGTGAGGGAGTTCTCGGCGGTGCCCATCATCATGCTCACTGCCAAGACCCGTGAAGTGGATATGCTTCACGGGTTTGATGTGGGCGCGGATGACTACCTTACCAAGCCGTTCAGCGCCAAGGAACTGATTGCACGGGTCAAGGCTGTGCTACGGCGCAGCAGGATGGCTGGAAAGGAGACCGTGGTCACAGCTGACCTTACGTGTGGGGACCTGGTGATCAGCTTCGCACGGCGCAAGGTCAACGTACAGGGTCAAGAGGTTGCCCTCACGCCCACTGAGTTCAGGCTTCTCCAGCAGCTGGCCCTCAACAGTAATCGTGTCATTCTACACGAGGACCTCTTGACCAGTGTCTGGGGTCCCGAGTACCGCGACGATATAGACTATCTGCGGACCTACGTCCGTCACCTGCGCCGCAAGATAGAAGAAAACCCATCAGATCCTCGCTACATCGTGACCACGCCGGGTGTGGGCTACATGCTATCCTGCCCGAATGAAGCCTGACCGCCGCCTCGCGCCCGTCTGCATTGCGCCGCTCCCCGCTGCGAACTCCGTTTTTCACGTTTCTTTCATGTTTGTGGGTGCTGTTTATATGAATAAGTCAGGCTCTTTTTGTTAGAATGAAGCTGGCGCGATGAGTGCGCGCATAACCTGTCACGCTGCTGGCTGGAATCGCGGCATGCTTCCAGCGAGCGCGGCTACAAGGAGGGGTGAGCGTGGAATCCCGACCTAGATTCGATGTTAGTGAGATTGAAGACCTCCTCGGAGACGGAAAGGATGACGGAGATAGATCTCTGATGGCCGTTCTGGAGGAGATCCAGGCTCGCTACCGGTACCTCCCCAAGGATGCACTGATCCTGGTCAGCGAGAGAATGGGCGTCCCTTTGAGTCAGACCTACAGTGTGGCTACTTTCTACAACGGGTTCAGCCTCAAGCCGAAGGGAAAGCATGTCATCAATGTGTGCCTGGGAACGGCCTGCATTGTGAGGGGCTCGAGGCGGGTCCTGGACCGCATCTCTGAGAGCCTGGGCATCCAACCAGGTGAAACGACAGAGGACGGCCAGTTCTCATTGGAGACGGTGAACTGTCTGGGCGCCTGCGCGCTAGGTCCCATCGTGGTCATGGACGGTGATCATTATGGCAAGATGACGGCAGCCAAGGCGAAGAAACTACTGGCTGAGTCGTTCCCGGAAGGAGTTGGAGCCTAGATGATAAGGACATGTGATGAGCTTGTCGACCTGCGCAACAGCCTCTCTGCCCAAAGAGATGGCAATTCCAGGTACGTAGCTGTGTGCGGGGGGACCGGCTGTCGGGCCTTGGGCAGCGAGGGCGTGTTTGGGGCATTGGAGAGCGAGATCAAGAAGCAGGGGATGGATGACCAAGTCACTCTCAAGATGACCGGATGTCCGGGCTTTTGCGAGAAGGGCCCGCTGGTGCTTGTCCTCCCGGAGGGTCTTTCCTATCAGGGTGTGAAGGTCGAGGACGTCCCCGATCTGGTCTCGAAGACTCTAGTCGGAGGAGAGATCGTCGAGTCGCTGCTGTACGCAGACCCGACGACGGATGAGAAGATCGCCTATGAGAGCGAGATCCCGTTCTACGCGAGGCAGCGCCCGCAGCTATTGGGGATGAATAGCCGGTTGGATCCCACCTCCATAACCGACTACATCGCGCTCGAAGGGTACGTTGCGTTGAGCAAAGTCTTGAGTGGGATGAGCCCGGACGATGTCATCGAGGAAGTGACGAAGGCTGGTTTGCGTGGCAGGGGAGGCGCCGGTTTTCCAACCGGCGCGAAGTGGCGAATCACTCGTGATGTCCCGGGCGACGTCAAGTATGTGATATGCAATGCGGACGAAGGTGACCCCGGCGCCTTCATGGACCGGGCCATGGTGGAGGGCAATCCGCACCGGCTGCTGGAGGGTATGCTCATCGGTGGCCACGCTATTGGTGCGGCGAAGGGCTTCGTCTATGTGAGGGCTGAATATCCCCTCGCGGCCGAGCATCTACGGATCGCAATTGGCCAGGCAAGGGAGTATGGCTTGCTGGGAGGGAACATCCTGGGATCGGGCTTCGATTTCGACATCGAGATAGTTCTGGGAGCGGGAGCGTTCGTCTGTGGCGAGGAGACCGCACTTATGGCCTCCATCGAGGGCCGGACGGGAGAGCCGCGGCCTCGGCCACCGTACCCTTCCGTATCTGGGCTGTGGGGCAAGCCCACGAACATCAACAATGTGAAGACGTGGTCCAACGTGCCAATCATCATAGAGGGCGGTGCTGAGCAGTACGCTCAAACGGGTACCGAGCGGAGCAAGGGTACGAAGATCTTCTCGCTTGTGGGAAAGATCAACAACACCGGTCTGGTAGAGGTACCCATCGGTACCACGCTCCGCGAGTTGATCTTCGATGTGGGTGGCGGTATCCCTGGCGGCAAAGAGTTCAAGGCAGTGCAGATAGGTGGTCCATCTGGAGGATGTATCCCGAAGGAGCACCTCGACACCCCGATCGACTACGAATCCTTGACCGCATTGGGTGCCATGATGGGTTCCGGCGGGATGGTGGTCTGCGACGAGGACATCTGCATGGTGGACTTGGCCAGGTACTTCATGACGTTCGTCCAGGAAGAGTCCTGCGGCAAGTGTGTACCTTGTCGCCTGGGGACCAGGGCCATGCTCGAGGTGCTCACCAGGATCACGGAGGGAGAAGGTCAGGTAGGAGACATCGAGTATCTGGAGGAACTGGCCCAGCAGATCAAGCAGTCATCTCTGTGCGGCTTGGGGCAGACAGCGCCCAATCCCGTACTCTCCACCATCATGAATTTCCGAGATGAGTATGAGGCGCACATCCACGATGGTCGCTGTCCGTCTCACGCGTGCAAGCCACTGATCCACTATTCGATAGACCTCGAGAAGTGCACCGGCTGCGGCCGCTGTCTGCATGATTGCCCGGCAGGAGCGATAAGTGGTGCCAAGAAGGAACCTCATAGTATAGACCCGGAGGTTTGCGTCAAGTGCGGGTCGTGCTACGAACTCTGCAAGTTCGAAGCGGTGCTCGTGGAGTAGAAAGGCGATAGACCATGATCACGCTAACCATCGATGACCAGGAAGTGAAGGCCCTAGAAGGCTCGAGTCTACTGGAAGCCGCGCGAGAGAATGGCATTGAGATACCAACTCTTTGCTACCACGAGGCCCTTGAGCCATATGGCAGCTGTCGCCTTTGTGTGGTCGAAGTGGAGACCCCGAGGGGGCCCCGCCTGGTTGCTTCTTGCGTCTACCCGGCTGAAGAAGGGGCGGTAGTGAAGACGAACTCTGAGATGGTCCGGAGGTCTCGCCGCATGACTGCCGAGTTGCTGCTGGCCGCGGCTCCCCACGCGAAAGTCATACAGGAGTTGGCTGCGGAAATGGGCGTTCAGGAGCCTCGAGTCAGCCTGAGCGACAACGATTGCATCCTCTGCGGCCTGTGCGTACGGGCCTGCAAGGAGATCGTCGGGGCAAACGCCATCAGCCTTGTCAGCAGGGGGTTCACCAAAGAGGTAAGCCCTCCCTTCGAGATCGGTTCCAATTCCTGCGTGGGTTGCACGACCTGCGTATTCGTCTGCCCGACTGGCGCCATCAAGCTGGAGGACGTCTTGGGCAACAAGTCGGTCCATACGTGGGAGACCGATTT
>DATKVP010000253.1:0-4210 GCA_035530015.1 Anaerolineae bacterium
TACATCTTCTGTGCTCTGCTGCTGGCTGTCCGTGTTTACGTCTACACCCAGGAGGAATCATGGGCTAGACGGCACGCGCGATACGATCGTGACATCACCCTCCATTTCCTGCGCGACGGGAGCATTGTCGTTCTCGCTATCGTAGCGGCGGTGTGGATAGCGCCTCAGCTGTCATCGAGTGCATCCCTGGTAGGTCTGTGGGCACGAGTTGAAGGACCCTGGCGTACAGTGGGAGATGAGTGGAATCGGCTCTTCTCCGGAGTGCTCGGCTACGGCCGCGGATTTGAGAACGTTCCCTTTGGTGCGCAGTTGGCCCTCGGCGGCCCACTCAAGCTGGATGAGGACATCTTGATGTGGGTGGGCACCAACGGGGCTCGGTACTGGCGGGGTGTGGTGTATGACCGCTACGACGGAAGTGGATGGGTCAATACTGATACCCTCAGCGCCGTGGTCCCACCGGGTCGCGACCTCCCTGCGGAAGGTGAGTACGAGATGCGTCACCTGGTCGAGCAGACTGTTGTGCCCAACTGGTCGGGAGTCGGTCAGGCGTTCTATCTTGGGCAGCCCCTCAGCATCAACGTGCCAGCCCAGGTCGAGTATAGCCATACGAACTCCCGCGGCGGCGCGGGAGGGGATCCCTGGTCCTCGCCAGCTTCCGTCTCCACTGTAGAGACGCGGATACCTGTGAACGTGGATAGGCCCTACTCGATAGTCTCATCGGCCTCGGTGGCCGACGCTACGAGCTTGAGGGAAGCCAGCACTGACTACCCTGAGTGGATTGCCGCGCGCTATCTGCAACTCCCGTCCACGCTACCCGAGCGGGTCGGGGAGCTGGCCAGGGAGGTCGCTCCTCCTCAGGGAAACCCGTACGACAGGGCCGTGGCCATCCAGGATTTCTTGCGGGATACGATCGAGTACCGGGAGGACATTGAGGCTCCCCCGGAGGATCGAGATCCCATTGACTACCTGCTCTATGAGAGCCAGGAGGGATACTGCAACTACTTCGCCTCAGCCATGGTAGTCATGGCACGGGCGGTGGGGATTCCCACCCGTCTGGTCGTCGGGTATGCAGGGGGCGAGCTTGCCGAAGAGACGGGCATGTACGTGGTGCGGCGGCGCGATACCCATGCCTGGGTCGAGGCCTACTTCCCGGGGTTCGGTTGGGTGGAATTCGAGCCTACAGCGAGCGAGCCGCCGATCACGCGTGCTGAGAGCAGCGACGACTCGAGCCTGGAGTTGCCAGGTGGGGAAGTTGAATCAAGCTTGGAGCGTGATCTGGAGAGACTAGAGGGTGAAGAAGAGGGTTTGCCCGGTTCCCCGATCCCATCCGCGAGCACGGGTCGATCTTCGACCCCGGTGGCGGCTGTCGCGGCAGTGGTAGTGTGCGGGGGCGCGGGCGCAGTCGCTCTTTGGGTCTTCAACCGGCGGAGAGCAGAGGATACCTCCGCGGTGAGCAAGATCTACAGGCGGATGTGCGGGTACGCGCGCCTCTTGGGGATCAGGGGTCATTCGCATCAAACGCCCTACGAATACGCATCGCTGATCGGTGATCGACTGCCTCGGGCCGCCTCCCAGGCGCGACAGATCGCCGAGTTGTTCGTCCGTGACCAGTTCAGCCTCCGCGCTGTGGGCAGGGAAGAGGAGAAGGCGGCGGAACAGGCGTGGCAGGCCCTGCGGCCGGTTGTCCTCCGGAGATTGGTGCGGAGACCACCGGAACTACTGCGGGCGGCGTTCCGCCTGCGCTCATAGCACACAGAGGACGAGGCAGGGTGGGGCACTGTGGGGCCTCGCATACTAGGAGGAAATCGGACGAAAGACATGGTTCACAACGTGCGATCGACAATACGGGGCTTGCTCCCGTGGATCATCCTGGCGTTGGTGGGATTTGGCCCCCTCATAGTCTGCGCTCTGATCGGTCCGACTGAGGTTGGATCCGACCTTGGGCAGAAGGCAGCGCCTGACTGGAGCCGGGCGGTACGGGTGGGCAGCGGATTCTACGGCACCGACAGTGGGGCACCGCTGGCAGTGGACACGCAGGGGCGCGTGCACCTCGTGTGGGCCCTGCGAATGAACGCTCAGGACTACGATATTCGCTACGTACGCCTGGATGACCTGGGCTTGGTGGAGGAAGAGCACGACCTGAATCTCTCATTCTTCCAGCCCAGGGAGGTCCGGCTGGTGCAGGGTAGCGACGCCCTGATTCACGTATTCCTGCTGGCCTACCCTGACCAAGCTGCTTCCTCCGGTCTGTTTCACTTCGCCCTGTCAGGCGAAGGTCAGGTCGTCGAGAGGCCCTTGCTCCTGTCGTCGGCGACAGATGATTGCTTTGAGTACGCTGTCGCGACGAGCTCGTCGGGCGCGATACACTTGTTGTGGACTGAGGGGGCTGGTGCCGAGCGTGATCTCTACCACCTGGAGTTTGCCCTGGAGTATCGGGCAAACGTCGCTGCGAGCATGGTAAGGCGCGGCGTTTCCAGCCCCATGGCAGCAACAGGACCGGACGATGCACTCCACCTATTCTGGGAAGAACCTGGACCCGATGAGGAGACGGCGGAACTGCACCACACGGTGGTGGTGGGGGAGGTACCCGATTCCCTGACGGACCGCAAACTACTGGATCTACCGACAGGTAGGAGGTTCTTCCGCACAGGCCCGGTGGTAGCCTTCGACCAGGACTATGCGTATCTGGTGTGGACCGTGGAATACCGGAGGGACATGTTTGCGCCTGCCATTTCAGAGGGGTGGTACGGCAGTTTTGCCCTCGATTTGCCTTCGTCTGTCTCCGCCAGGTCCTTCTACCTACCGACGGATGAAAGACCGACCTACGTGGCCCATAATTCGCCACTCAGGTACGAGTACCTGGTGCCTTCGCAGGGGATGGCGGAGTTCGGGAGCGAGCGCGTGACCTCTCCGTCAGCACTGAGTGGTCATGGGGAGGCCATGGTGACCTGCGGGATGACTATGCAGAGGGGAGTCTCCCTAGAACATCAGATCGTCAACGTGATCTTCGGCGATGGTGCATTGCTGGGATATCAGGCGGCGGGCAGTACGACTCACTGGTCCAGGCTGTCCAACGTGGTGGCGGACCGGAATGGCGACTTGTATCTGAGTTGGGTCGAGGGGCTGGAGCCAGGACCCAGCGATGTCTTCTTCGCAACTACTGAAGAGCGAGTCCGGGAACGCGTGGACACCTTGACGGGGGGCGACCTGCTGTCCGCCGCGCTGAACACAGTGTTCAGCGCCGTGACCGGGGTCGCCGCGATTCCACTGGTGATATCGTGGGCGGTGGCACCCATCATATGGGCACTCCTCGCGGGTCGATTCATCGGGGGCTCGGGTGTCACGAGCGGGAAGGGGTATGTAGCGCTGGCCGTCGGCGTCATCATCTATCAGGTGAGCAAGCTGTACTTCAGCCCTGCGTTGCTGGACTACGTGCCATTTTCCGCGTTGATTCCGTTTCTGCCCGAGGAACTGTATTCTCCCTTGCAGGCGCTGTTCCCTCTCGGTATAGCCGGACTGGCTGCCCTGGGGACAACGTTTGTCTTGTTGCGGGCGCAAACCAGAAACCTACTGGTCTGTTCTCTGGTGTTCATCCTGATAGATGCTCCTCTGACCGTGATGGTCTACGGTCCAGGTCTGCCCCTGGTGGCGTAGACTGGGGTCCGGGAGGCCGTGGGGTTCGTGGTATTGCATGTTGCTTCGGATGATCCAAGCACCGAAGGTTACCATTGCAGGGAGGGCGAGTGCTCGGTTCTTGAACTCGTCCACAATCTTGGTGACAGTTGTGGACGCCGGCTCAGCTGTGTTGTCAACTTGACAATCGTGAACTCTGATGCTATAATCTTTCCACCCAGGGAGGGTGTGAGCAGAGCCTAGCAGTCTCGAAGGCGCGAAGAGACACCCTCGCAGATGACCGACAATGGAGACGCCATCCCCAGGAACTGGTCATCCGGGACTCAAGCGGTACCCTGCTTCAGGGTACTGTCCGGTCTCTCTTGGTCTTGAGATGTATGTCTCTGCACCCTCTCTGGGTTACTAGTGTCCGTGCCTGGTCGCGGAGGAAGGAGGAAGGACGCCAGGAAACTGTGGCATGGTAATCGGAATCCCGACGATTCAAACCTTCAATAAGAGGGAGGAAAAAGATGCTTAGGAACAAGCGTTGGTTGTTGCTGGCGAATGTGGTGATCGTCCTCGTGCTCCTCGCCACGGC
>DATKVP010000254.1:0-2338 GCA_035530015.1 Anaerolineae bacterium
CTCGTTAATGGTGACGCCGGCGGTGGTGTGTGGCACGTAGACGTGGCAGACCCCGTCACCCACCCCACTCTCCGTGACCGCTCTCTGCACCTCGCTGGTGATGTCGACCAGCTCTGTGCGGCTCTTGGTGGAAATGCGGATTTCTCCCATGCCCTCGTCCTCCCCACTCCTGGTGCACGGCGCGTGCCCCGATAGCCGTACGTAGTATAGCACAGTTCCTGTGGCGCAGGCATCCAAGGTGGGCCGAGGGTCGGTGAGAGAGCCAGCGATCGTTGCGGGGTGTGCAGACGGGTGGCATGCGTGATGGGCGTTCGGGGAAATAGGTAACGCCGCCAGGGCCCATTCTTGCGGGAGTCGTCATCCCCTGGCCGGGCTCGACAATCTGCCTGCCAATGACCAGCCGATGGCCGCACAGGGCTCCGGGTCAACACCGAGGGGCCAGACAGCAGAAGGGCCACCCCCCACCGAGCGGCGGCCCTTCGCCAATAAGCAGGTTCTCTCTGGTCCGCTTCAGGAGTCCCCCTTCAGCAGTTGAGCGAAGTCTGCATCAATCAGCCCCTTGCGGAGGGCTTCCTCGATGCCGAAGGTCGAGTCGCCGCCTCCATCCTCAGGCACAGCGGCATCCTTGGGTTCGGACTCGGCCACCGGCGCTTTGATCGGCTCACTCTCCGGGGCCGCTTCCGGGCTTTCCGTCGGGGGCTCTGGAGCTGACTCCTCCTGCGGGGATTCCGGCAGGCTGTCCTTTTCTTCGGTCACGCCATAGACGGCTTTCAGGATGTCCTGAGTGGTGCGCTTGACGTACAGCCAGACCATGCCGATACGGCTGGGCTGTTTTCTCCTGTCAAAGATGAGGGTGAGGAGAAGATCCTTGCCCACACTGGCGTAGTAGATATCGTACTTCTTTCCCTCGTAGAAATTCAGGTTGAAGGTCTCTTCGTCTTGCAGGTACTGCGCCATCCCGGAGACGGTGGTCAGGCCATCGGCCACGAGGGGTATGAAGGTGCCCGTCTGCAGCCCCTGTGTCAGCCCCACCTCGCATAAGATCTGCCCTCTCATGTCGGCCAGAACGACACACTGGGCGCCCACCTCGAAGCGCAGGTTGCTCAAGGCTTTGTTGCTGGCTGCCATCCGGTCGTCCGAGAGAGACAATCCGCGCGCTGTCTCAGGCAGGTCTGTGAGCGCGTGCCGGGCAACGTCGAGAAGATCTGAAACGTGGAATGGTTTGGTGATGTAGTCGAAGACGTCCAGGCTGTGCGCGCGCGCCTCTACCTCATCCGAGCCATATGCCGTCATCAGGACGAAACGAGTGTTGGGGTGCCTCTCTTTGACCCTTTCCAGCAACTGCAGGCCGTCGATCCCAGGCATCCGAAGGTCGCTGATGACCAAGTCATACGGACGAGTCTCGATCATCTCCAAGGCCTCTTCGGCCGACTTGGCGGTGCCTATGGTGAAGTCGCGGCCCAGCTCTTCCAGGCTCTCGCGGAGGAAGAACACCACTTTCTCTTCATCGTCAACAATGAGAACGCTCTTATCCACCGTCCATCCTTGATGACCCTTGCGCAGACAAGGGTTAGTAGTGACTTCAGTATACCACACGGCGATGGATAGAACTGTCCCGGATTGGTCACGATTGAGTTCCGATTCAGTGACCTGTACTAGGGCCTGAGCATGTACCCCTTGCCGCGCACGTTGACGATGGAGGAGTCGTCTCCTATGCTGGAACGCAGTTTCTTGCGCAGCCTCCAGAGGTGGGTCTTGAGCGCGCGTCGTGCCTCCTGGTCCGTACATTCATAGTCGAGGGCCTCGCGGGCCATCTCTCCGAAGCCCAGGGTGCGGTTCACGTTGTCCATGAGGCAGGCGAGCAGCTTGAATTCGGTCGGAGTCAAGCTCAAGGGCTGGCCTCCAGCAACCACGATTTGTTTCTCCCGGTCGAGGACGAGATGCCGAGTCCTGACGTAGCGACCCAGCGATGGGCCTTCCGCGTGCGGTCGAAGAGGCACACTGGAGGTTCTCAACTGGCGCACGCTGTTCTCTATGTCGGTGACCAGTTCGCGGCGATGCATGGCCTGCTGGCGCCTTGCCAGACCTGTCTCCACGCTGGCCACTATCTCCCCCACGCTACAGGGCTTGAGAAGATAGTCGTGAGCGCCCTCGCGAAGAGCCCCTACGGCCGAATCGAGAGTGCCATACGCAGTCAACATGATGACCACTGTGTCGGGCATCATTCTCTTGGCCTCGGTCATGACCTCCAGGCCATCCATCCCCTCCATTTTCAGATCGACCAGGATCAGGTCGAAGGGCTCCCGGCCAAGCGCAACCAGCGCCTCCTGGCCGCTGG
>DATKVP010000255.1:0-2476 GCA_035530015.1 Anaerolineae bacterium
GCCTCCATGTCACCGTCTCCAGCCCCCGTACCTTCGGGGCCATGACCAACGTCAGCGAGCTGGCCCGCTATGGATGCCGCGGCTTTCTGACCTTGCTCTGGCGCACGACCCGGCTCTACTTCAGCAGCTCCGCCTTCAGGACGTACATGATGGAGCGGCGTCGCCGGTTGCCCAAGGGCATCTGGGACCATCTGGGGTATGCACTCCTGGTCGGCCGCAAGTAGCGGGTCCATGGTTCCAGGCTGCAGAAGCAGACCGCGGCCTCTTCGCTCCGCAGTGAATTCCCGCGCTACAGTCAACAAGGCGCTCCTGGACTCGACTCCTCCATGACCCCCTTGCGAGAAGCCACATCACGTGGTATACTGAACATCAGTTCTATTCCCCAGTCCGAAGGCCGACGATGAACCTGAGCCAGGTCCTGTCCCAGATGCAGGCCACGCCGAAACTGCGCGACCAGGTCACCGCCTGGAAGGTGATCGAGGCCACCGCGGGGTCTTTCGTCGACTTCCCCGAGTCGGTGGATCCGCGCCTCGTGGGAGTGCTCGAGGAGAGAGGCATCGAGCGCCTCTTCACCCACCAGAGGGAGGCCATCGAGGCGGTGCACGGGGGCGAGAACGTGGTCGTGGTCACCCCCACCGCCTCGGGCAAGACGCTGTGCTACAACGTCCCCATCCTCAACTCCCTCCTGGAGAATCCCGAATCCCGCGCCATGTATCTCTTCCCCACCAAGGCCCTCTCCCAGGACCAGCTGGACGAACTCCACGGCCTCATCACCGACCTGGGGGTGAACATCAAAACCTACACCTACGATGGCGATACGCCCGTGAACGCGAGGAAGGCCATTCGCGCCGCCGGCCACGTGGTGATCACCAACCCCGACATGCTGCACACCGGCATCCTCCCCCACCACACCAAGTGGGTGAAGCTCTTCGAGAATCTGAAGTACGTGGTCATCGACGAAGTTCACCAGTATCGCGGCGTCTTCGGCAGCCACGTGGCCAACGTCATCCGCAGGTTGAAGCGCATCTGCCAGTGGTACGGCACCAACCCTGTCTTCATTCTCTGCTCGGCCACCATCGCCAATCCCGAGGAACTGGCACACAGACTCATCGAGGAGGACGTCCGTCTCGTCGACGATGATGGCTCGCCCAAGGGGGAGAAGCACTTCATCTTCTACAATCCCCCCGTGGTTAACAAGGAACTGGGCATTCGGCGCTCCTCCATCCACGAGGCCCGTGCCATGGCCAGGAACTTCCTTCTCAATGACATCCAGACCATCGTCTTCGCTCGCAGGCGAAAGACGGTGGAGGTGCTCCTCTCCTACCTGAGAGAGGATTTGAAATCCCAGCGCCGAGGGGAGAACAAGGTAAGGGGATACCGCGGGGGCTACCTCCCCAGGGAGCGCCGGGAGATCGAGAGGGGATTACGCGAGGGAGAGGTGCGAGGCGTGGTGGCCACCAATGCCCTGGAGCTAGGCATAGACATCGGCGCCCTCGATGCCTGCGTGATCACCGGCTATCCCGGCACCATCACCAGCACCTGGCAGCAGGCCGGCCGCGCTGGTCGCCGGGCCGACGTGTCCTGCGCCGTCCTGGTGGCCAGCTCATCGCCGCTGGACCAGTACATCGTCACCCATCCGGGATACTTCTTCTCCCAGCCGCCCGAGCACGCCCTGGTCAATCCCGACAACCTGCTCATCCTCTTGAACCACATCAAGTGCGCCGCCTTCGAACTGCCCTTCGAGGAAGGAGAGCGGTACGGCGGCCAGTCCATCGATCAGATTCTCCAGTTCCTCCAAGAGCAAGGCATCCTTCACAAGGCCGGGGATACCTACCATTGGAGCGCTGACGCATACCCTGCCGAGGAGATCAGCCTGCGCACCGCGGCCAGAGACAACTTCGTGATTATAGACACCTCTGCCAGCGAACCCCGCGTCATCGGCGAGGTGGACAGCTTCAGCGCTCCCACCACGGTCCACAAGGACGCCATCTATATCCACCAGGGAGAGCAGTATCAGATCGACGAGCTCGACTGGGAGGGCAAGAAGGCGTACGCCACCCACGTAGACGTCGACTACTACACGCAGGCCAGCCTAGCCGTTGAGGTGAGGGTCATAGACGAGTTCCAGGCGGAGCGTCTGGAGAGGTGCACCAAGGCCCACGGAGAGGTCCTCCTCTCCGCTCTAGCCACGATCTACAAGAAGATCAAGCTGTGGACCCACGAGAACATCGGCTGGGGAGACGTCCGTCTCCCCGAGCAGGAGATGCAGACCACCGCCTACTGGCTCAGCCTGCCGGAGAGTCTCACCCACACTTTCAGGGCCAGCGACCTGGAGAGCGGACTGGTTGGCGTGGCCAACGTGCTGGGGAATGTGGCGCCTCTGTTCCTGATGTGCGACCCTGGGGACGTGGGCGTGAAGCCCGAGGTGCGCTCACCTCATACCAAAGAGGCCACCATCTTCATCTACGACCGGGTA
>DATKVP010000256.1:0-13811 GCA_035530015.1 Anaerolineae bacterium
GATGCATCAGCTTCTTCGCGGGGCTGGCGGCGAGCACGAGTTGATAGCGTACGGCATCATCCTCGTACTGGTAATGATCTTTGTGCCGGAGGGGCTGAGCTTCGGCGGCATCAAAGCATTGAGTTGGCTGCGCAACCTTGCGGTGTTCCGCAGAGGGGACGGACGGGAGACAGAAGCACGGACGGGACAGGCAGGCTGACCTGGCCGTGGCGTTCAGGTGGTAGATTAGCGGCGTGGAGATTGGGTCGGTCTTCCGCGAGCGGCGAGGAGGAGACGTGGCTGACTCGACTATCCTGCAAGTAGAGAATCTGAGGAAGGATTTTGGCGGGCTGCTGGCTGTGGACGATGTGTCGTTCGAGGTAGAGGAAGGGCACATATTCTCCATTATTGGCCCCAACGGAGCAGGCAAGACGACGATCTTCAATCTCATCTCCGGCGTGCTGCCCATCACCGGGGGCGACATCAGGTTCGAGGGCCAGCTTCTCAACGAGCTGAAGCCTCATGTCGTCGCCAGGCTGGGTCTCTCGCGGACTTTTCAGAACCTGCAGGTCTTCACCAACATGAGTGTCCTGGAAAACGTGATGGTGGGACGGCACCCCAGGAGCGGGTACGGCATGATCAGCGCGGCCCTCCGGTTGCCGGGGGGCAGGCGTGAGGAAAGCGACATCAGAGAGCAAGCCATGGAGCGTCTGGCTTTCGTGGGTTTGGAGCCCTTCGCGGAATGGAATGCTGGTAGCCTGCCATTTGGACAGCAACGCCTGCTGGAGATCGCGCGCGCCCTGGCCACGGAGCCCAGACTGCTGTTGCTGGATGAGCCTGGTGCGGGCCTCAACATGACAGAGAAGGTCGCCCTTAGTGGGCTCGTACGGCGGATACGTGACCAGGGGATTTCCATACTGCTGGTGGAGCACGACATGGCTTTCGTGATGAGCATCGCAGAGCGCATCATCGTGCTCGACTACGGTGAGAAGATAGCCGAGGGCAGTCCGGAGGAGGTGCAGAGGGACCCCGCGGTCATTGCTGCCTACTTGGGGACAGAGGGGATCTAGCCGTCGATCCCAGAGAGGTGGACAATGCTGCTGGATATCAGGGATATCAATACCTACTACGGCAATATCCATGCTCTGAAAGGTGTCTCCCTGCAAGTTGAGCAAGGGGAGATCGTGACGGTGATCGGCGCCAACGGCGCGGGAAAGACCACGCTGCTGAATACGATATCCGGGGTCCTGCACCCTGCGACGGGAGAGGTCCTCTTCGACGACAAGTCGATTGGCAAAATGTCGCCCGACAAAGTGGTCCGTGAGGGAATCAGCCAGGTGCCTGAGAGGCGTCAGGTGTTTTCGACACTAAACGTGCTGGACAACCTGCTGCTCGGGGCCTACATTCGGCACAGGAGGGATCCGCATGAGGAGATCCAGAAAGACCTAGATTCTGTGTTCGAAGTATTCCCGGTGTTGAAGGAACGGCAGAGACAGATGGGAGGCACACTGTCGGGAGGGGAGCAGCAGATGCTCGCCCTGGGCCGAGGGCTGATGGCCAAGCCGAAGATACTGCTGCTGGACGAACCTTCTTTGGGCTTGGCCCCTCTCCTGGTCAGGGAGATCTTCAGGGTTGCTGGCGAACTGCGGGATCGTGGGACCACGATCCTCTTGGTGGAGCAGAACGCCAGGGCTGCGCTCAAGCTGGCCGACCGGGGCTACGTGATGGAGACGGGGAGCGTGGTCCTCGAGGGTCGGTCAGAGGAACTGCTGGCTGACGAGCGGGTGCAAGAGGCCTACCTGGGAGGATCCACAGGCCAGCATGCCTAGGGTGAGATCACCAAGGTAGGTGACTTGCGCGCTCCCAGGATACGAAGCGGTCTGGGCGACAGAGGGTCATTCCTTCGGTGTTTAGACCCCATTAAGACTGAGCTAAGACCTGGTTTTGACTTTGGCGCTATACACTGAGATGGAATGTATGCCAAGCCGATGGGTGTGGAGTGTGCGCTGCATGCTCGGAAGATTCGCACACGATCCTGAGTAGATATACGGTCTTTGTCAGAGGGAATACGGAGGGATGTGGTGAAAGCTCTGCTATCAGGAAACGAGGCTGTAGCTCGTGGAGCGTATGAAAGTGGTGTCGTGTTCGCCAGCGCGTATCCCGGCACACCCAGCACCGAGATCCTAGAGAACGTGGCCAAGTATGATGAGATCTACTCGGAGTGGAGCCCCAACGAGAAGGTGGCCCTGGACGTCGGCATCGGTGCAGCCTACGCCGGAAAGCGGGTCCTGGTGGCCATGAAGCATGTGGGCCTCAACGTCGCTGCTGAAGCACTATTCTACTCATCCTATACCGGCATCAACGGCGCACTGGTGATCGTTACCGCTGACGACCCGGGTATGCATAGCTCCCAGAACGAGCAGGACAACCGCCACTATGCCAAGTTTGCCAAGGTTCCGATGCTGGAGCCGACCGATAGTCAGGAATCGAAGGAGTTCGTTGGTCTGGGATTGGAGATCAGCGAACGGTTCGACACTCCTGTCTTGCTGCGGATGACGACGCGAGTTTGCCATTCCATGTCCGTCGTCGAGCTGGAAGAGAGGAAAGCTGCCGAGTCTGAACCATTAGCGTACGAGCACAACCCCCAGAAGTACGCTATGCTGCCTGCCTTCGCGAGACTTCGACATCCGATCATTGAGCAGAGGCTGAAGGACCTGGCGGAGTACACTGAGTCCTTCCCGTACAACAAGATAGAGTGGGGAGACAAGTCTCTGGGGGTGGTGGCCAATGGAGTCTCATACCAGTACGCACGAGAGGTGTTTCCAGAGGCGTCCTTCCTGAGGCTGGGGATGAGTTGGCCCATGCCGGAGGGGCTGATTCGCGAGTTCGCATCCAAGGTGGACAAGTTGGTGGTCGTGGAGGAGCTGGATCCCTTCATCGAAGAGCACCTCAAGATGATGGGGATTGAGGTTGCAGTGGGTAAGGAGTACTTCCCCATCCTGGGAGAGTTCAATCCCAGGATAGTGCGGGAGGCAGCCTACAAGGCGGGGTTGGTGGATGAGCTGGCGGAGGTGCGGAAGGTGGACGTGGGTGACCTGCCGCCCCGGCCTCCTGTGATGTGTGCAGGATGCCCACATAGGCCGGTGTACTACATGTTGAAGAAGCACGGCCTCGTGGTCAATGGAGACATTGGCTGCTACGCGCTTGCCGCACTGGCCCCCCTGGGGACAATCGACACTATCGGTTGCATGGGTGCCAGCATCGGTGTCGCGCACGGGATGAACAAGGCTGGCTTCGAGGGCAGGGCGGTGGCCACTGTCGGTGATTCGACGTTCTGGCATGCGGGCATGCCGCCTCTGCTGAACGTCATCTACAACAAGAGCAATACGGTGACCGTCATCGTGGACAACCAGACCACCGCCATGACGGGGCACCAGAATCACCCCAGCACAGGACGAACGCTGAAGGGTGAGGAGACGGCGCGAGGGGATTTCGAGGCGCTGGCGCGGGCCATGGGCTACGAAGAAGTGCGAACGGTTAACCCCCTCAACTTGAAGGAATTGGAGGAGGCACTCACGACCTCTCTGGAATCGAACAAGCCAGCGGTGCTGATCTCGCGCTCGCCGTGCGTCTTCCTGTACAAGGAGCGGCCTGCGCTCCACGAGGTTGACCTGGAACGGTGCAACGCTTGCGGCCGGTGCTTCGAGATCGGTTGTCCGGCCATCATCAGGAGCAGCGAGATCGCTGAGAAGACGGGGAAGGCTAAGGCAGAGATCAACACTATACTGTGCTTCGGCTGCGCGGTGTGCGAGCAGGTATGCGCCCGCAAGGCTATTCACATGGTGGAGGAGCAGTAGCGTGAAGACGACGAATTTCGCACTGGTTGGCGTGGGTGGTCAAGGCGTGCTGTTGGCCTCCGACATTCTGGCAGAGGTGGGAGTGCAGGCTGGCCTGGACGTGAAGAAATCGGAAGTCCATGGCATGGCTCAGAGAGGCGGCAGCGTACTGAGCCAGATCATCTGGGGAGATAAGGTGTACGCGCCTCTCCAGGGGAAGGGCGACGTGGACTACCTGGTGTCCTTCGAGTTGCTGGAAACGCTGCGATGGCTGGAGTTTCTGAAGCCGACGGGGATCGCCATTGTCAATGAGCAGAGGTTGCCCCCGCTAGCCGTCAGTTCAGGCGGGATGGAATACCCGGCCCAGGAGACGATAGAGAGGGCCCTGGGCCAGGCAACGAAGGAGTACTATGTCGTGCCCGCACTGGCAAAGGCTCAAGAGTTGGGTACGGAAAGGGCCACGAACGTAGTGCTGCTTGGGGCCCTATCAAGACACCTGGATGTTCCAGAGAAGCATTGGCTAAACGTCATCGAGGAACGCGTCCCCAAGAAGTACGTAGAGTTGAATCGCACGGCCTTCGCAGCCGGACGACAACTGTGATTCCGTGCTGGTAGCGCCCAGCGCCAGGGTGTGGGCGTCGGAGGTCGAGTCTGCTTAACCTGTGCCGTGTAGGGTTCATGGTGCTCACATAGGAGAGAGACATGGCCAAGAGGGGATATCTGATCTGGAATGAGAAAGCGGAGACGATGCCGCGCGACGAACTGCGGAAGCTCCAGTTGGAGCGCCTGAAGCGAACCGTGCGCCATGTCTATGACAACGTGGCTTACTACAAGGAACACTGCAACCAGGTCGGCGTCAAGCCAGAGGATCTTCAGTTGCTAGATGATCTGGCCAAGTTCCCCTTCACCAAGAAACAGGACTTGCGGAACAACTACCCATTCGGGCCTTTCGCGGTACCGCTTAGCGAAGTCTCCGAGATCCACGCTACGAGCGGCACCACGGGCAAAATGACGGTCACCGGTTACACCAAGAACGACTTGAAGGTGTGGTCCGAGGTTATGGCTCGGGTCTACACACTCGCGGGCACGACCAAGGGGGACGTGATCCACAACTGCCTGGGTTACGGCCTATTCACGGGAGGCTTCGGGTTTCACCATGGGGGTATCGAGGTGGGAGCCACGGTGGTTCCTGTGTCTGCAGGTCAGACGAAGCGGCAACTTATGATCATGCAGGACTTTGGCTGCACGGTGCTTGTGGCAACCCCGTCGTACTCCATCGTGCTGGCCGAAGCCGTGGCGCAAGCAGGGCTGGATCCCAAGAAAGACCTCAAGTTGCGCAGTGCGCTATTGGGTGCTGAGCCGTGGAGCGAAGCGATGCGCACGCAGATCGAGGAGGGGCTTGATCTGGAGGCCTTCGACAGCTTCGGTCTGGCAGAGGTTATTGGCCCAGGGGTCGCCCTGGAGTGCTCACAGCATGACGGCATGCACATTGCAGAGGACCACTTCTATCCTGAGATCATAGATCCCGCGACGGGGGAGCCTCAACCCTATGGCACGGAAGGGGAGTTGGTGTTCACCACACTCACTAAAGAGGCCTTCCCGCTGGTCAGATATCGAACCCGTGATCGCACCGTGTTGAATGCCGAGAAGTGCGCCTGCGGACGGACGGTGGTCCGCATGGGCAAGGTCATGGGACGCACCGACGACATGCTGATCATCCGTGGTGTGAATGTCTTCCCGTCTCAGATAGAGCACGTGCTGCTGGGCTTCAGCGAGCTGGCACCTCAGTACGTCATCTACGTGGACCGGCCCAAGGACCTGGATGTGCTGTCAGTGGAGGTCGAGGCGACCAACCAGCTATATCAGCAGGGTGCGGATGCGTTGCGGCAGTTGGAAGAGAAGGTGATGAAGGCGCTGAGCGAGACGCTGTATGTGTCTGCCGGCGTCAAGGTGAGAGAGCCCCTCGCCATCGAGCGGAGTGAGGGCAAGGCCAAGCGCATTGTCGATCGAAGGAAGCTATAGCCTGAGGTAGTCACTGCCAGGTTGGCCAGAGCTTGGCGTAGACGCGCAGAGGTGCAAGCTACCGACATCTGGCTGGTGGGTACCTTGCACCCAGGTTCTACCTGTACTGTGTCGGGGGCCTTCGTACATGTGGAGGGCGGGGCCCGCAGGACGGATCAAGAGACTAGTTGCTGAAAGGAGCAATAGGACCATGAATTTCTATGGCAAGGACATAGTCATCCTTGACGGGGCTCGCACCCCGCTGGCTCACTACGGTGGATCGTTGAAGGACGTGCATCCGACCGATATGTCGGTACACGTGGCAAAGGGAGCCATGGAGCGATCAGGGGTCGAGCCGGACTGGATAGATCACGTTGTCTGGGGCAACGCCTCCCAGGCGACGGGGGATGCTCAGTACTTGTTGCGACACATCGCTCTCAAGTCGGGATGCCCGCTGCCGGTGCCAGCGTTGAACCTGGGGCGTATCTGTGGGTTCGGGCTGGAGGCTATCGTTACAGCGGCCCGCATGCTTATCGTGGATGACGAGTACAAGTTTGTCCTGGCAGGCGGCGTAGAGGCGATGGACCAGATGCCTTTTGTGATCGTGAACGCGCGTGATGGTCTGCGGTACGGAAAAGGCGTCATCGAGCACTGGGTGGATGAGAACTTCATAGATACCTACAACGGTCTGCGTATGGCGTTGACGGCCGAGAACCTGGTGGAGATGTACAGCATCTCTCGCGAAGAGCAGGACGAGTATGCCTGTCGCAGCCACATGCTGGCGGCGGCGGCGCGCGATAGCGGTCGTCTGGCCAAGGAGATCATACCCATAGAAGTCCCGGCCGGCAGGAAGGGTGAGACCAAGCTCTTCGAGCAGGACGAGAGGATCCGCGACGATACCACGGTGGAGAAGCTCTCCAAGCTGAGGGCAGCGTTCAAGGCGGACGGCACCGTGACCGCAGGCAACGCGTGTCCCATCACAGACGGGGCGGCCGCAGTCGTGGTGACCACCATGGAAGTGGCCAAGGAGCGTGGCTTGAAGCCCCTAGCCAGGTTGGTGTCCTATGGTGCCATGGGCTGCAACCCCGACATCATGGGCATAGGCCCTGTGCCTGCTACGAAACAGTCTCTCGAGCGAGCGGGGCTGAGCCTGGAAGAGATCGATATCATCGAGCTAAACGAGGCTTTCGCAGCTCAATACCTGGCCTGCGAGAAGGAACTGGGCAGCAACCGGGACATCTCGAACGTCAACGGTGGGGCCATTGCCCTGGGCCATCCCACAGCCTGCACCGGCGTCCGAATATCTCTCACAGCTATGTACGAACTGAGGGAGCGAAACAAGAAGTACGGCCTAGCCACCATGTGCATCGGCGGTGGGCAGGGCATGGCTGGGATCTTTGAGAACCTGACCTAGCCGTCTGTTGCTGGCTGCCTGAGACGGGTGGCCACATCGACAGGGGTGTTCGGATGGACGATATCGTCATTGTTGATGGCGCACGCACGGCATTTGGTGCGCTCAACGGCGGGCTGAAGGGCGTCACGGCCACGGAACTGGGAGCAGTGGCTGCTGCGGAGGCGCTGAAACGCTCGCGCGTCGATCCCCAGGCCGTTGATCACGTGATCTTCGGCAACGTTGTCCAGACCTGCAAGGATGCTCCGTATCTGGCGCGTCACATAGGTATGACGGTGGGGGTCCCCATAGAGGTCCCGGGCTTGATCGTGAACCGCCTGTGTGCTTCGGGTTTGGAGGCCATGGTCGTCGGTGCTCAGCAGCTCCTGCTGGGGGATTCGACGGTGGTGCTGGCGGGTGGGACCGAGAACATGACGCAGTGCCCTCACGTGATCCGTGGTGCCCGGGACGGCTTTCGGCTCGGGAACGTGGAGGTGGAGGATTATGTGCTCGTGGCCCTCACGGATCAGTGGAACGGACTCATCATGGGGCTCACTGCCGAGAACCTGGCGGAGAGGTACGACATCTCACGCGAGGAGCAGGATGAGTTCGCCTACCGCAGCCACACTCTGGCCGCCGAGGCCCGAGAGAGCGGACGGTTCGCTGAGGAGATCGTCGGTGTAGAGACCAAAGACCGTAAGGGCAGGGTCGCAGTGGTGGACCGCGACGAGCATATTCGGGCCGGCGCGACTGTGGAGAGCTTGGGGCAATTGCCACCGGTGTTCAAGAAGGACGGCACGGTGACCGTCGGCAACTCCTGCGGCATCAATGACGGGGCAGCGGCGGTGGTGATGACCACCGCCAAGAGGGCCAAGGACATGGGTCTGAGGCCACTGGGACGGCTGGTGTCATGGGCCAGTGTGGGCGTCGAGCCGGACATCATGGGCATCGGCCCTGTGGAGGCCACCCGAAAGGCTGTCCGACGGGCTGGTATGCAGCTGTCGGACATAGAGCTCATAGAGATCAACGAGGCCTTTGCCGCCCAGTATCTTGCTTGCGAGAGGGAACTGGACCTCGATCGGGACAGGGTGAACGTCAACGGCGGTGCGATCGCCCTGGGGCATCCGGTGGGGGCGAGCGGCGCCAGGGTCACACTGACGCTGCTCTACGAACTCCGGAAGCGCGGGTTGAGGTACGGGGTGTCGACGCTTTGCGTAGGAGGCGGAATGGGCATAGCAGCTGTCCTCGAGAGTTTGCAGTCATAGGCAATATCTCGCCAACATGTGGCACTGCCAAGACGGACTCTTGTTAGTCTGACATAGATCGTGTATAATTGGAGTAGGCTGGTCGTTTTTAGTCGGCCATTCTTGGAGGAGAAACTGGTATGGTCAAGAAGAGCGTCAGCGACAAGCAGAAGGCAAGTAACCGGATAGGCGAGGTAAGATGCCTCAACTGCTTCCACCGATACAAGGTCCCGCCTAAGGCGGACAAGTTCGTGTGCCCTGAGTGTGGCTGGGAGTGGCGAGTATCGTGGGTGAATCCCAAGCTGGCCAAGGTCAGGGGTCCGATGTGGGACAAGATGAAATCCTAGACACTGTCTCTCGTGGCGAGGGATCTGGACAAGGGCAACGAGCTCTCGCTTGACGAAGAAGGAGGTATGCTAAGGGATGTCTCTTAATCGCAAACTCGGTATCGTCGATCTCTCTACAGGGGAGATTGAGATCAAGCCCATACCAATCGAATTGAGGAAGAAGTTCATTGGCGGTCGAGGCCTGGACATGTATCTGTTGTATAACCACACAGAGCCAGGCATCGACGCGCTGGGTCCTGACAATGTCGCACTGATCAGCGCTGGGCTTCTGAGCGCAACCCTGTCGTCCGCGTCTGCGCGCACTCATGTGGCTGCCAAGTCGCCCTTGACCGGCGCCGTCGGCAGCACCAACATGGGGGGTTTCTTCGCGCCGGAGATGACCTGGGCCGGATTCCACCATTTGATGCTGAAAGGCCAGGCAGAGGAACCGGTATACATCTGGGTCAACGACGGAAAGATCGAGATCAGGGATGCGTCGCATCTCTGGGGTCTCAGCACGCGAGATACTCAGAATACTCTACAACAGGAGCTGGGCACCGAGGTGCAGGTGCTCTGCATCGGCCCTGCCGGGGAGAATTTGGTCAGATATGCCAACGTGATGAATGGCATCAAGAACGCTGGGGGCCGGAGTGGCCTGGGCGCGGTCTTGGGTTCGAAGAAGGTGAAGGCCGTTGTAGCTCGGGGTACCATGGACGTGGAGATCCGGTACCCGGAGGAGGCCCTGGAGTACGACTACGAAGTCATGAAGCACATCAGCGGCACCAAGTTTGCCCAGATCATGGGCAAGTACGGTACCATGTTCATCCAGAGTGTCACCAATTCCACAGGCCTGGTGAGGACTCAGAACTTCCAGTACAACCAGCTTCTTGACGCCGAGCCCATCGAGTGCGAGCACATAGAGGACTACACCTTCGGCACCGTGGGCTGCTTTGGCTGCATCATCCACTGCCGCCACCGGTACATCGTGGACGGCATCTACGACGAAGGTCCCGAATACACCGCCCAAGGAGCTTTCGGATGGGAAGTGGGCTGCAACAACTTCGAGACCGTCCTGATGGGCAACCATCTGGTGAATCACTGGGGACTCGACATCCTCGAGACAGGCAGCATGATGGCCTGGGCCATGGAGCTCTACGAGAAGGGCATCCTCACTGACGAAGACACTGGCGGTCTCAAGCTGGAGTGGGGCAATGACGAGGTCGTTCTGGAACTCATTCGGCAGATCGCTTTCCGTGAGGGGATAGGTGACATCCTGGCCGAGGGACCCAAGCGCGCCGCTGCAAGGATAGGCAAGGACTCTTTGAAGTACAACATCCAGGTGAAGGGCATGAGCAACCTGCACTCGGACGAGAGGCCGACGCCTGCGCTGGCGCTGGGCATCGCCACGGGGACCAGGGGGTCGGATCACTTGCGTAGCCGCCCGGCCATTGACCTGTATCACTTGCCGGTGCCGGTGCTGGAGAAGGTGTACAACAACCCGGTCGAGTACAAGGGCACCTTCACCTCGGACTACAGGGACTACGAAGGTAAGCCCTGGCAGGTCCTGTGGCAGGAGATGATGTATATGGCCATAGACTGCGTTGGTGTGTGCAAGTACCACTGCACTTTCCTCAGTCCAAACCTGATGAAGTTCGAGCACATTTCCAAGTTCCTGCACTACAACACCGGGCTGGAATTGTCGCCTCGTGAGGTGTGGGAGGTGGCCGAGCGGTGCTACAACATCGAGAGGATGTTCAACATCAGGGAGGGCTTCAGCAGGAAGGATGACTGGTTGTCGGATCGGTACTTCGACGAGCCCACCAAGAGAGGGCTGGAGATCGTCCGTGGGCGTACTCTCGACCGGGACAAGTTCAATGGCATGCTGGATGAGTACTACGAGCTACACGGGTGGGATGAGAGCGGCGTCCCTACTCAGGAGACGCTGGAGAGGATCGGACTGGACCAGGAGCCGTCCCATCTGCTATAGGGGAGGATACCGACTATGCAAAAAGTGATCCTGGTGGATCAGGACAAATGCACTGGTTGTCGACTGTGCGAGATGGTCTGCTCCGTCAAGCACGAGGGAGTGAGCAACCCCAGCAGGGCCAGTATCAATATCATCAAGTGGTTCATGGAAGGCTACCACATGCCCATGATCTGCCAGCAGTGTATGGATGCGCCTTGCGTTGCGGTTTGCCCCAAGAATGCGCTGTCTAGAGACGAGGAGCTAGGCAGAGTTACCTTGGACTACGATTTGTGCATCGGCTGCAAGATGTGCGTCACGGCCTGCCCCTTCGGTGGGATGGGCATCGACACGATGGCGAACAAGGTTATCAAGTGTGACATGTGTGATGGTGACCCACAGTGCGTCAGGTTCTGTTTCCCGGGTGCGCTGGAGTTTGTGGACGCCAATGCTGCAAACCTGAGAAAGAAGAGAGAGGCTGCGAGCAAACTGGCTGAGTTGATGAGCAAGGTCGTTGCCGCCTAGCTCTGCCGCGTCAGACTGAGATTCCGCTGAGGGCATGCTTGGGTCATGTTCCGCTGACAGAGTATGCCCTCATCTGGCGTGAAGGAGCGTTTTGTGGAGGGCAGAGGTTGAGCAACCGATCGGTTGTGGTCGTCGGTGGTGGCATCGCGGGTATCCAGGCCTCCATCGATCTGGCCAACATGGGCCTCCAAGTCTATCTGGTGGAGCAAAGCCCAAGCATCGGTGGCAGGATGGCGCAGCTGGACAAGACCTTCCCTACCAACGATTGCTCGATGTGTATCCTGGCGCCGAAGATGATAGAGTGCGCCGGCCACGAGAACGTGCATCTCCTGACCTATTCTGAACTGGCGGGGATTGATGGCGAGGCTGGCGATTTCAGAGTGACTGTGCGCAGGAAGCCACGCTATGTGGACGTGAGCAAGTGCACAGGCTGCGGCGAGTGCGCCGAGAAGTGCCCTCGCCGGGTTCCCGACGAGTTCAACGTAGGATTAGATAAACGGAAGGCGATTTACCTGCCGTTTCCCCAGGCGGTGCCTCGCAAGATGACCATTGATGCCGGGGCCTGCCTATATCTATCCAAGGGCCGCTGTCGTGTCTGCCAGGAAACCTGCCAGGCGGGGGCGATAGACTTCGAGCAACAGGAAGAAGTCGTCGAACTGGCTGCAGGAGCCATAGTGCTGGCCACGGGTTTCGACCCCTTTGATCCCCGATCATTGAAGGAGTACGGCTACGGCGAGATCGAGAATGTGATCACCGGTCTGGAGTACGAGAGGTTGATTTGTGCGTCGGGCCCGACGGGTGGACACCTCGAGCGTCCGTCCGATGGCCAGGTGCCCGAGATCATCGCTTTCATACAGTGCGTCGGGTCGAGGGATGTGAACTACCAGCCGTATTGCTCGAGCGTCTGCTGTATGCACGCCACCAAGGAGGCCATCCTCGCCAACGAGCACTATCCTGACTTGAAGTCCGTCATCTTCTACACGGACATGCGGGCGGTTGGCAAGCAGTTCCAGGAGTACATCATCAGGGCCAAGGAAGAGTACGGTGTCAGCTACCTCAGGAGCCGCCCGGGCAAGATCACTGTCAATGGAGAGACCGGCAATCCTCTCGTGTGGTACGATGAGACGGTCTACAGCGAAGCGGGCGATCCCGAGCGCAGGGTGGCCAGCATGGAGGTTAATCTGGTAGTCCTGTGTCAGGCGCTCGTACCTCACAGTGTTCACGAAGAGATGGCGAGCAAGCTGGGCTTGGAACTGGACGGGAGCGGGTTCGTCGCCGTCGAGGATCGGCTGCTGCGCCCGGTGGACACCTCGGTTCCTGGGATCTTCGCTTGTGGATTCTGCCAGGAGCCTCAGGACATCCCCGACTCCGTCGTCCAGGCCTCGGCAGCGGCTGCCAGGGTGGCCGAGATACTGAGTCTTGCGAGTAAAGAGCTAGAACATGCCTAAGACAAGGGTTGGGGTCTTCATTTGCCACTGTGGCAACAACATTGGGGGCGTGGTGCGGGTTCCTGACGTGGTGGAGTACGCGCGGACCCTTCCCAACGTCGTACACGCTGAGGACAACCTCTACACGTGCTCCGAGGAGGGGCTGTCGTCGATCAAGGACAAGGTTGAGCAGCAGGGTCTCAATCGCGTGGTGGTGGCTTCCTGCACGCCGCGCACGCACGAGCCACTTTTCAGGGGCGCGTGCGAGGAAGCTGGGCTCAACAGGTATCTTTTCGAGTTCGTGAACATCAGGGAACACTGCTCCTGGGTGCACATGCACGATCCGGTCATGGCGACGGAGAAGGCGAAGGAGTTGGTCAGGATGGGCGTGGCCAAGGCGTGCCATCTTGAGCCGCAGGAGGACTTCGAGAGCGACGTGTTCCCCGCAGCTCTGGTCATCGGTGGCGGCGTCGCGGGCATGACGGCCGCCCTTTGTCTGGCCAATCAGGGCATCCAGGTGTACCTGGTAGAGCGGGAACAAGAGCTGGGGGGACTGATCCGAGGGGTGCAGACTCTGTTCCCCACCGAGCAGAATACGGAAGAACTGCTTCATCCGCTGATCGAGCAGGTGAAGAACCATCCCCAGATCACGGTGTATGCGGGCACTGTGGTAGAGAAGACAAGCGGGTTCATCGGAGATTTCGACGTGGCGGTGAGGGCCAACGGCGAAGCCAGCAACCTCAAAGTGGGCACGATCATCGTGGCCACGGGGGCCGAGGAGTTGAAGCCCGGTGGCCTCTACCGGTACTCAGAGTTGCCGAATGTAGTGACACAGCTAGAGTTCGAGGAGAGGTTCAAAGCCGGCGCTGATCTGCCGCGCAGTGTCGCCATCATCAACTGCGTCGGAGCGCGCATCCCCCAAAGGACCTACTGCGGCCGCTTCTGCTGCACGACAGCCATCAAGAACGCCATCTGGCTCAAGGAACAGGATCCCGAGACGAGTGTCTATGTGCTCCATCGCGATGTGATGGCCTATGGCGTCGCTATTGAGGAGTTCTACCGCAGAGCCATGGAACTGGGCGTGAGATTCGTGCGCTACGATGTGGAGAGTCCGCCCCAG
>DATKVP010000257.1:0-2577 GCA_035530015.1 Anaerolineae bacterium
GGCATTCGCCCCTACCGGATCATGGCCGTGACCTTCACCAACAAGGCGGCCCGAGAGATGAAGGAGCGGCTGCATGCCCTGCTGGGACCCGAAGTCCTGCGGCAGATAACCATCGGCACGTTCCACGCCATCTGCGTGCGCATCCTGCGCCGTGAAGCTGAGCATCTTCCCTACGACCGGAACTTCGTGATCTACGATGACGGGGACCAACTCAGCCTGGTTCGACAGTGCCTCAGGGAGTTGAACCTGGACGACAGTGACTTCACTCCTCGCGCCGTCCAGAACTCTATCTCCAGCGCCAAGAGCCAACTGATCGGTCCGGGAGAATACGTGCCGGCACGCTACGAGCACGAGGTGGTTGCTCGCGTCTACCAGCGCTATCAGCGTCTTCTGCTCGCGAATAACGCCGTCGATTTCGATGATCTGTTGATGGTGACCGTGCGCCTCTTGCGGGGCAACAAAGAGGTGCTCAACAAGTATCAGACGCAGTACGAGCATATCCTCGTCGACGAGTTTCAGGACACCAACGTCGCCCAGTATGTCATTCTCAAGCTGCTCGCTGGTCGCCACCGCAACCTCTACGTGGTCGGCGACGAGGATCAGAGCATCTACGCCTGGCGAGGCGCTGACTTCCGCAACGTGCAGCGATTCCGGGACGACTACAAGAACGTGCAGGTGGTTCTGCTGGAGCAGAACTACCGCTCCACTCAGACCATACTCGACACGGCGCACAACGTCATCTCTCACAACGTGCAGCGGGTCCCCAAGAAGCTGTGGACGGAAAACCAACGGGGAGCCCCGGTGACGGCCATGGAGGCCTACGATGAGCAGGAAGAGGCCGAGTATGTGCTTCAGGAGATAGAGCGGCTGTTGGCCGAAGAGGGGTACTCTCCCGGGGACCTGGCTGTGATGTATCGCACGAATGCGCAATCGCGAGCTCTGGAGGAGGTCTTCGTGCGGGCCGGAGTGCCCTACCGGTTGGTTGGAGCGACACGCTTCTATGAGCGTCGCGAGGTCAAGGACGCCCTGGCCTACCTGCGCCTCATCCACAACCCTCAGGACAGTGTGAGCCTGGGTCGCATCGTCAACGTCCCTCGTCGCGCCATTGGGCGGAAGACACTGGATCAGCTGGGGGCGTGGGCGGAGAGCCAGGGCGTGTCTCTCTTCGAGGCGATGCAGATGCTGCCCCAGCACGAGGACGCCCCGATAGGCGCCAGGGGTCGGGCCAGTCTCCTCAGCTTCGTGAAGTTGCTGGAGGAGTTCATCGCCGTCCGGCGAGAACTCAGCGTGCTGGAGTTGCTGGATCTGGTTCTCGACTTGACGGGCTATGCGCCCTACATCCGCGATGGCAGCGAAGAAGGAGAGGAGCGCTGGGAGAACATCAACGAGTTGCGAGGTGTTGCCAAAGAGTATTCATCGCTGCCGGTGGAAGAGAGCCTGACCACTTTCCTGGAAGAAGTGGCCCTGGTTTCGGAGGTGGACAACCTGGACGAGCAGGTTCAGACCCCCTGTCTCCTCACCTTGCACATGGCGAAGGGATTGGAGTTTCCGGTGGTATTCATAGTCGGGCTCGAGGAGGGGGTGCTGCCCCATAACCGCTCCATGGATACCCCAGACGAACTGGAGGAAGAGCGCCGCCTGTTGTACGTGGGCATCACCAGGGCTCAGGATCGTCTGTACCTCGTACACACCTTCCGCCGGACACTCTTCGGGCGAGATGAGCTGAGCGAGCCATCCCGCTTTCTGGCTGACATACCCGGGGAATTGCTGCAGGGGCAGAGCTTCGCGCAGCCTCACTCTCAACCTATCGAGCGGCGCACGGAGACTCAGTTCAGGGATGGAGATCGAGTGCGGCATGCCCGGTTTGGAGAGGGGATCGTGCTCAGTAGCAAGGTCTTGAGCGACGACGAGGAGGTTACAGTCGTCTTCGACGGCGTCGGCGTGAAGCGCTGCCTGGTCAGTTTTGCAGGGATGGAGAAGGAGTGAGGGCCGCTGGCGGATAGCTGAGCTGTCTGTGCAGAGCGAGGTCTAGCCCAGGCTCCACAGGGAGAGCGAGCGGGCTAGGAAGCCGAGCCGACCTGCTCCTTCGCCCGCGGTTGAGGCGGGGGGCTCATCGGTCTCGTCAGCATAGAACGCGAGGCCGATCACGCCCGGACCAGTATGAGCTCCCATGACCGGCGTGAACTCGGTGATGTAGAACTCCACACAGTTGAAGCGGGAATGAATCTCCTCGGCGATACGCTCCGCCTCTGAGAGGGCGTCGCCGTGAAAGACGGAGGCATGCAGGGGGCGGTCTCCGACCTCGTTCCACATCAATTCGATCATCTTCTCGACGGCCGTGAGCCTTGTTCTGACCACGCTCACGACCCGGACCCTGCCATTCCCCAGGTTCAAGATGGGGTTGATTCTGAGCTTCGAGCCCAGGAGCGTAGCTGCCTCGCCTATGCGGCCTCCGCGGTGCAGGTGTTTGAGATCGTCCAGGGTGGCGTAGAAGTGAACCCTGGGGATCATCGACTTCGCGGCGGCGACCACTTCCTCCAAACTCCCTCCTGCCTCGGCTGCCTGCGCGGCAGCCAG
>DATKVP010000258.1:0-6570 GCA_035530015.1 Anaerolineae bacterium
GTCCCAGCCGTCCATCTCAGGCAGCATCAGGTCCAGAATGACCAGGTCTGGTCTCTCGTTGCGGGCGATCTGCATGGCCTTCTTACCATCGTAGGCCACGCTCACCTCGAATCCGGCCTGCTCCAGGTAGGCCCTCACAACTTTCACGATCCCGGGATCGTCATCAACTACCAGTACTTGGCTCATTGCAGACTCCCCAACCGCTCAGTGTGCCCCCGCATTTGGCTCACCAGCAGCATACCCCATGATCTGCCCTCCAGGCAAAGTGCATGGGGACCTGGATTTCACGTCCATCGGGGCGCGATTCCGTCAAGGTGCCCACGAAATCACCCTCTCATACGCTCCAGTATACTGGATTTGGAGAGATTCCGTGACGTTCCCCAGTATCTTCGTCTGATGGCTGCCATCGGCGTCCATCACGAAAAACTCCCACGTTCCCCCGCGGTCCGATAGAAAGACTATCTGGTCACCGTCGGGACTCCACGCGGGAGAGACGTTGTTGGGCCGTGGCTTGACGTAGTTGGAGCTGCTCGTCAATGGATGGCGATCGCCCCCATCGACGTTCACGATGTAGATCTCCCAATGGTCGTGCTGCCAATGCATGAAGAGGATGCGAGTTCCGTCGGGAGACATGACCGGGAAGTGGTCATTCACGTTGTTGGTCAACACACTGTTGTTCGGCCCCTCTACCGTGGTCAAACACAAACCGTGCAGTTCGGACGGGATGGCACCGGAATCACCTCCATCGTAGACCAGCCACTCTCCATCGGCAGACCAACTGGGGGAGAAAGAAAAGCGATCTACATAGGGCTGGCGCAGGTATCCGTCGGCCACGTCCACCACACCGACGTGCCACTCAGTCTGCATGTGTCCGGGCATCGTCCTGCACACGCCTTCCATACACATCTGGTTGGGCGCGGTCAGACCCTCCGTCTCGAAGTAGAAGGCTATCTGGCTGGCATCGGGAGACCAGGCCGGCGCTCTGGCCACGCTGGAGTTGAACAGCAACCTCTCGTCGCTACCGTCGGCGTATATGGTGTATATGCCCCAGGGCTCGCTCCACCTAGAGAAGGCGATCTGGCTACCGTCGGTGGACCAACTGGGGTCCATCCCGTCGGCGATGTGCGTCAGGTTGCTTCCATCTGCATTCACCGTGTAGATGCCACCTCCGCTGGCTAACTGCAACACGAAGCGCCCCCCCAGCTCCGTGGTCGACGCTTCCTCAGTCGCCGATGTCGGCGCAGGTGAACTCTCGGCCGCAGCAACCTCGGGTGTGAACGTCAGCGTCGGTGTCTCCGTTGGCTCCACGGCCTCGGGCGTCGGCGTGCTCGTGGGCCCGGCAGCGGTGGCCGTTGGCTCCGGCGTTACCGTAGACGTAGCCGTCGACTCCGGAGTAGTGGTTGCCGTAGCCTCCTCCTCGAACGTTTCCCGCGCTGGCACGGGAGGAGAAATGTCCGCAGCTTCTGGCACCGTAGCCTGTCCGCAACCGGACAACAGCACCATAAACAAGGCAAGCATCAAGGTTCTCTTCATAATCACTTACATCCTCTGCACTCCGAGACACTGCAGACATGCACTACCAGAGTGATGCACGCCAGGGCGGAGCTCATCTCCCGTCCCGGGGAACGGCAATCTGGGAGCCCCGTCACGATCCAGCCACCCGCGTCTCCAGAAGCTCAATCACCGCGTCGATCATACCCGTGCCAAAGCCCATACCCATTCCGCCACGGCCTGCCATAATCGTGGCCCGCTCCTCTGGGCTGAGATCTCCGAACCCCCCGGGAC
This sequence comes from Anaerolineae bacterium, assembly GCA_035530015.1. Classification (GTDB taxonomy): domain Bacteria; phylum Chloroflexota; class Anaerolineae; order UBA7937; family B3-Chlor; genus JAUVXJ01. The sequence continues at coordinate 1,786 of DATKVP010000258.1, forward strand.
CCATACCCGGCATGCCCTCTCCGCCTCCGGGCCGCATCATCCCCTCCGGCGGGCGAAAACCGCCGCCCTCACCGTCTTCGGAGTCGCCCTGACGACGCATACCAAGTTCCTGAAACAGCGCCCGCATGTCCTCCTGGCTCATTCCTCCGATGGCCGCCAGTTGCTCCTGCGTCATGGCCTCCTGGAGCTGATCGAAGACCGCTTCAATCTCGATCTGAGAGGCTGTGCCGCTCTCCTGTAACGCGCGGAGCATCTGCCACAAGGGCAGCAATGCCTCCGCCTGTGCCGGCGTCACCGCGTATGGTGTTCCCTCCAGCATCAGCGTTCCCACCGGCAGCCTCATGGACAGCGGCATCTCAAAATCGTCGGGCAGTCCCGCACGCGGGGTCCGGTCCGCAGACGGGGTCCCCCCATCCGCAGGCGCGGTCTCAGCCGTTCCGCCGCCTGCAGTAGTAGCATCGGCTTGAACACCACCACACGCCGCCAAGGCGACGAGCAACACTGATAAGCCTACGATCATCGTTATCCGTACCATGTCTACCTCCACTGTAAACAAGTCTGTCTGTCCCTCACTCGTGTCGCAGCGCCTCAATGGGGTCGAGCTGCGAGGCCCGGTTGGCGGGGAAGAAGCCGAAGAAGATCCCCACCGCGGCCGCTGAGCAGAAGGCCAGCACGATGGAACTCCAGACCACCACCGTGCGCATGTCGCTGGTCCGCCCGAAGAGCCAAGAGCCCCCCACGCCAGCCGCCACCCCGATCAGTCCACCTACCAGGCTGAGCACCAGGGCCTCGACCAGGAACTGCAGGCGAATGTCCGAGGGCGCGGCCCCCACCGCCTGGCGGATGCCTATCTCCCGCGTCCGCTCCGTGACGCTGACCAGCATGATGTTCATGATGCCGATTCCGCCTACCAGCAGGGACACACCAGCCACCCAAGCCAGCAGCGACCGGAAGGCTTCTGTCGTGGCCTCCTGTGTCTCGATTATGTCTCCCTGGGTATAGACGGTGAAATCTGCCTCGTCCATCGCTGTCAGATCGTGTCGTCGCCTCAACAGCGCATCGATCTGAGTGATGACGTTGTCTATCGTATCCTGGCCTTCAGCTTGCACGTAGATTGTCATCACCATATCGCCGAACCGCCGGCTCATGGTGAAGCGGTCGAAGGCCACGGTGAGGGGAACATAGATCCTCTGATCGTAGTCGGTCTGACCCACCAGCCCCTTCTCGTCCATCACGCCCACGACGGTCAGCCTGACGGTTCCCGCGGTGATGCTCTGGCCGATGGGATCAACATCTCCGAAGAGGTCCTGCGCTGTTGAGTAGCCCAGCACAGCCACCTTGGCCTTGCGATCCAGGTCCTGCTGGGAGAAGAAACGGCCATCGGCCAGCTCTACCCCCCGTACCTGGGGGAAATCAGGCATCGCTCCGATGATATCAGTCTCAATGGTCGCCGAGTCGGCCCGGACGATCTGTGAAGTCGCGATCTGTTCAGCGACCACGCCGTTGATGCCACTCACCTGCTCACGAATGGCCAGGGCATCGTCGTAACTCAGCCCCGTGCTCATCTGGCGTGAGGATCCGGGGCCTGGCCCCCTGCCGAAGCTCCGGCCAACCATGATCAGGTTGGATCCCAGGCCTGCTATCCGGTCGGCGATAGTGGCTTCTGTACCGGCGCTGACGCCCATCATGATGATCACCGCTGCCACGCCGATGATGATGCCCAGCATGGTCAAGAATGAACGTACCTTGTTGACCGCGATTCCTTCCCACGCCACTTGGACGGTCTGCCACAGGTTCATCTCACCCGCCCCTCGCCGTCCACCACTCGCCCGTCCCTCAGAGTGACAATGCGTTCAGCCTGGGCTCCCAGCTCTGGTTCATGGGTGATCATCAAAATCGTCCGCCCTCGCTCGTGAAGCCTGCGCAGGATATCGACGATCTCCTGGCTGGAGCTGGTGTCCAGGTTGCCCGTGGGCTCGTCGGCCAGAATCAATAGCGGCTCATTCACCAATGCCCTGGCGATGGCCACCCGCTGTTGCTCCCCGCCTGACATCTCGTTCGGTCGGTGGTCGGTCCGGTCGCCGAGCCCCACCGATTCCAGCGCCTCCCGCGCAAGCTTCTCCCTCTCCGATGCGCTCCGTCGCTCACGACGGCTGTACAGCAATGGTAGCATCACGTTCTTCAGAGCAGCGCTGCGAGACAGAAGGTTGTACGACTGGAAGACGAACCCGATTTGGCGATTCCGAATGTCCGCCAATTGCGCTTTGTTCAGCTTGCTCACGTCCTCGCCGCCCAGCCGATACTGGCCATCCGTCGGCCGGTCCAAACAGCCCAGGATGTTCATCAACGTGCTCTTTCCCGAGCCTGAGGCGCCCATGATGGCCACGAACTCCCCCTCGTCGATGGTCAAGTTGACCCCGTCCAGCGCGCGTACGGCGGCTGCCCCCATCCCGTAGACCTTGGTCAGCTCTCGAACGACGATCAGGTGCTCGTTCATGCGCCTACTCCGTCCCCAAGATGCCGGTGCTCACCTGATCGCCCTGCTCCAACCCACTGACGATCTCGGCGTAGGCGTAGTCCATCAGTCCCACCTCTACCTGACGCATCTGGGGCTGACCATCCACCATGACCATGACGGCATACTGACCGGGCGCAAGTTCACGTAGCGCCTCCACCGGCACCAATAGCGCGTTCTCCGCACGCCCCGCGATAACCTCCACGCTGGCGTTGAGGCCGCCGGGGAGAGGCCAGCGCGAGCCGTCTTCCGGCTGTTCCAGCGTGGCCAGGGCCAGTATCGTGGGCGCTCCCTCCATCTCCACCAGAACCGGATCTACCCGCACTACGTATCCCTTGAAGATCTCGTCGGGCAAGGCATCGAACAGCACTTCGACCTCGTAGCCCACGGCGATCAAGTCCAGGTCGGTCTCATCGAGGTACACTTCCACAAGTGGCTGAGAGAGGTCGGCAAGCGTCACCAGGGCGCTGGTACCCACCATCTCCCCCGGGGAAGCTGTCACCGCGGTGACAGTACCCGAGAAGGGAGCCATGATGACCGTTTCCTCAAGCTCAGCCTGGGCTGAGGCCAGATTCGCGCGAGCCTGTTCCACGTTCAGTTGTGCAGCCTCCAGGTCCTCCGCCGTTGCCCCATCCAGCAGCGAGTTGAGATTGGACTGAGCCTGAGCGACGCTCGCCTGTGCGGCAGCGATCTGCTCCTCTGAGGCATCGGCTACCGCCATATCGTAATTGGCCTTAGCCTTGTCATAGGCCGCAGTGGCCGACCATAGGTCCATGGCCTGTGAGGAAGAGGCGGCATCAGGACGCCAGGACACTCTGTCGTAGGCGGACTGAGCCTGCTGGAGTTGCTTCTCAGCAGTAGCCAGGTCGGCTTGGGCGATGATGAGTTCCTGTGCGGAAGGCCCGTTAAGCAGGTCTTCCAGTCCCTCTTGCATACTTGCCAACTGGTACTGCGCCGCCGCCAAATCCGCCGCATCTGGCGTGCCGGTCAGTTCGGACAACTGAAGCTCGGCGAGCCGGACGTTGATCTCGGCCTGCGCCACCTGGGATTGGGCGTCACTGGCTTCGAGGCGGACCAGCACTTCACCTGCCTGCACCTGATCCCCCACTTCGACGAACATCTCCTCCAAACGGCCGCCGCTGCTGAAGCTCAGATCCACCTCGGCATTGGGGACAAGAGTGCCGCTCCCGCCGGCGACGACGACCAGATTGCCCCGGCGCACTGTCGCTGTCTGGATCGTTTCCTCCCCATTGGCCATTTGCGCTGGGAGATACTGCGTAGAGTAGTAGTACCAGCCACCTGCTGCGGCTAGAAGCGCTACGACGGCAAGAACGGCGCCAATGACCACACGCCTGTTTCTGATCAAAGAACTCACACCACTCATCCTTTCTTTGCCCTCCCAATCCCCTTCCACAGGGAGAATCGCTCTTCCTCCAAGACGAATGATACCTGAGAACTATGAAGGGACTGTTAAGGGTCTATGAAGGTTGGGTGTGGACTGCTACCAGCCTGTCCTCACGTGGCCCTCGTCGCCCTGGTCGCCCACCGTTTTCAGTTTCGTTTCCGCAGAGTACTGGACTCCCTGGCCGTCTAGCCACGAACCATGCCCGGATTTGAGAAAGTATCAGCAAATGGCAACGCTGCCATCGAGGTAGACGGAACCATGGTGGACTTCCCCGTGGTCCAGGGGGCACGATCGCTCCTTGCCGACTATGAGGCGATCCAGGAACGTACCAGACCCCGCACTGGGGCCTAGCTTGCCGGTGCTACTCCCCGGTGCATCGACTCTGGCAACGTAGGTGTTAGGATCGCTCATCGTGCAATCTCCGGCCCGGCTCGGCCATTCTCCGCTCCGTCACCAGTTGCGCGGGAGATAGCGCTCGGCAAGAGGAACGACAAAGAGGGCCGAATTGTAGTCCGGCCCTCCTGTTTTGTGATGGGCGCCGTCTATGTCCCGTGCGCGTCAGAACGGCGCCCTATGTCCTATCGTAGTGAAGCTATTCCTGCTCGGGAGCTAGCCGACCGCAGCCGAACCACCCACCATGCCGGCCCCGGCCGCCTGGCATGCCGTTGAAGCGGCCAGGTCTTCCGTTCCACTGGCCCTCGCCAATGCGCTGTCGAGCGCAGGCCGCACACTCCGGGCTCAAGCAGCCCTCCTCCTCGGCCTGCTGCAACATCTGCTCGATCTGCTGCTGCATGGCGTCCTCGACCGCCTGCGGGTCAACGCCACGGTCCTCGGCGATCTGCTCCAGGCTCTTGCCATCACGTAA
>DATKVP010000259.1:0-9654 GCA_035530015.1 Anaerolineae bacterium
TGAGGATGGGCTTTTTGACAAGGTGAAGGCCTTGCTCGAGGAGAAGGGATATATTGCCCAGAGGGATGGGGCTGTGTGGTTCACTTCCAGCGATCTGGGTGATGACAAGGACAACGTGCTCATCCGATCGGATGGTGAACCCGGGTATCTCGCATCGGACATAGCCTACCACTATGATAAGTTCGTCCTGCGTGGGTTCGACAAGGTCATAGACGTGTGGGGAGCCGATCATCAGGGTCACGTGCCTCGGATGAAGGCGGCGATGAGGGCGATAGACGTGGACCCAGACAACCTGGTGATCTTGCTCTATCAGCTGGTCACCTTGAGGCGCGGAGGGGACATCGTACGGCTGTCCAAGCGTACGGGTGACATGGTCAGTCTCGGAGATGTGCTCGATGAGATCGGACCCGACGCAGTGCGCTTCCTGCTTCTCACTCGCTCCGCGGATAGTCAGATGGACCTGGACCTGGACCTGGCGAAGGAACAATCCAGTGAGAATCCCGTCTACTATGTGCAGTACGCTCACGCCCGCATTGCCAGCATATTGCGCTACGCCGAGCATATAGACTACAGCGATGGTGACGTCTCCTTGCTGGGACACCCCGCGGAGTTGGATCTGATTCGTCAGATGCTCCGCTTTCCCGACGTTGTGGAGAAGGCGGCGACTGGTCTGAGCCCTCACCATTTGCCCTACTACGCCCTGGAACTGGCGGGCACTTTTCACCCCTTCTACAAGCAGTGCCGGGTGGTTTCATCCCTTCCAGAGGATATGCCTCTGAACAAGGCTCGGCTCAAGCTTGTGGCGGCGGCGAAGATCGTGCTGGCCCGCGCTCTGTCCCTATCGGGCGTGAGCGCTCCGGATAGCATGTAGTAGGGCGTGATCTGCAGCTGAGACGAGCTTCCACGATTGACTTTGTCCTCTCTGCATCCTATAATCAACCAACGGTGGGCGGATAGCTCAGCTGGGAGAGCGCTTCCCTTACAAGGAAGAGGTCGCAGGTTCGAGCCCTGTTCCGCCCATATGTTCATCTGGGGCTAGTAGGTAAAGGTATGGTTGTCGCAAAGGCGCAAGACCTGGTTCTTCTGTTGGGCAAGGACGGCAAGCGGTTCATCGTCCGCCTCAGCCCCGGGGAGACCTTGCATACTCATCGGGGCTTCATCAAACATGACGACATAGTCGGACAGCCCCTCGGCGTACAGTTGACCTCTCACCTGGGGCACCCCTTCTACCTCCTGCGGCCTTCGCTCCACGATCTCATCATGAACATCAAGCGCGAGAGCCAGATCATCTATCCCAAAGAGAGTGGATACGTCTTGCTCAAGATGAACATCATGCCTGGTTCCAGGGTCATTGAGGCAGGTACTGGCAGCGGTGCCATGACCATCGCACTGGCGTGGGGAGTGATGCCCTCGGGCAAGGTCTACTCCTATGACAGGCGGCAGGACATGATCGATGTGGCCGCGCGCAACCTCTCCAGAGTTGGGGTGTCGGACTTTGTGGACCTCAAGTGTCGGGGCGCTGCGGAGGGGTTCGTGGAGAAGGAAGTGGATGCGCTGTTTATGGACGTGCGCGAGCCCCATCTTTATATTGGTCAGGTCAAGGAGGCTCTGGCGCCGGGCAGCTTCTTCGGGTGTCTCGTGCCCACCACCAACCAGGTCTCAGCTCTGCTGGAGGAATTGGAGCGCCGGGGTTTCGTCGATCTGGAAGTAAGTGAGATACTGCTGCGCCACTACAAGACGGTGGCCGCGCGGCTGCGGCCAGAGGACCGTATGGTCGCCCACACCGGGTACCTGGTCTTCGGCCGACCGGTGACCGAGCAGCCGTAACTCAAGCCAGTCTCCGGCGCCACGTGCGAGCTGTCGAAGGAAAAGATCGAGGCCCTGGGCGCGGCCATGGTGCCCCTCTCCGTCAGCTTCGGCTCTGAGGTCTTCTACGACGGTGGACTATCCAAGGATGGGTACTGGGAGAAGACCAGGGGGCCCTTCTGAGTGACGGGATGGAGTGTCCGCGTCCCTGGTGACCGAGCGCAGCAGCCCGGTGGCCGTTCACATAGGTGGGCACCGGGCTGGAATCAAGTGCGTCAATCCTGATGACGAGCATGGAGGACGATGATGTTTCGAAGGAGGCGTCTTCGACCGCGGAGACCTCTTCGGCGACGGGGGCCGATGCGGCCTGGGAGGCCCGTACCTGAGCCGGTGAGGCGTGCCATGAGCCTGCTCGAGCAGGGCAAGTTCGAGGAGGCCGCGAAGCTGTTCGACGAACTGGCCCGGGATGCTGAAGAGCAAGGACAGCTCGTCCGCGCTGCACATCTCAGCGGTCAGGCTGCTCGGGGCTATCTGCAACTCGATGACGTGGATACGGCGTACGAGCGGGGCAGGGAAGCCCTGGACCTCTTCAAGCGGGCCGAGCGCCCGGGCGCTGCACGACGCCTGGGCGAGAGGATAGTGAAGGCTCTCAAGAATAAAGGCCGGCAGGCGGAGGCCGAGGCGCTGGAGCGCGAATTGCAGCAGCTGCCGGGGCCTGCAGGTCCAGGAGCTCGGCGCGGGGAGCTTCCCCCGAAGTGCTACCAATGCGGCGGCCCCATCAAGGAATCGGAGGCGACCTGGGTGGGTCCGTCCTCTGTGGAGTGCCCCTATTGCGGTTCGGTGGTCAAGGCCGAGTGAGGACCAGCGTCCGTACCTCGCACTGGGACGGACGCGATAAAGTCCGCAGATAGACAGGGGAGCCGTTGGGAATGGCACAGTGCGTCGAGATAGTCAGGGATGGTCTCACCTGCACCTTCCCTGTCAACGTGTACTACTCGTCCGATGGCCTCTGGGTGAGGCCGGAGCGCGACTCGGTCCGGATTGGCATCGCCGACCACCTGTACCACTGCATCTCACCCAATCTGAGCTCGATCGAGATATCGCCGCCTGGTACCAGGCTCCAGCAGGGCAAGCCCATGGGCAGCTTCGAGCTGCTCAAGGCCGATGTTCCGATCCCCTCTCCAATTGGGGGCGTGGTGGCGGAGATCAACGAGAGGCTTCTCATCAATGTGGCTCTGCTGGATGAAGACCGGTACGGGGAGGGATGGCTGGCAGTGGTCGGAGTCGAGGACTTCGCCTCGGACCGGCAAGGTCTGATGAGCGCGGAAACCTACGGGGCGAGCCTGGCGCCGAGAGAGAATCAGCCGGCCGCGACTGCGGAGTAGATGCCTTCCAGGTCTTCCAGCAGCACCGACCAGGAGTATCCTTCCACCGCCCGTTCGCGCAGCTGCACACTGAGTACCGCTGCCTTCTCCCGATCCTCCAGTATTGAGGCGATGGCCTGAGCCAGCGAGATGTGGTCTCCAATCTTGGCATACACCCCGTGTGCTCCAAGATACTCACGGCTGACCGCAGTGTCGAAGGCCACCGTGGGTAACCCCATGGCCATGTAGTTGGCCAGCTTGCCACTGCCTTCGGTGGCTGATATCTTGGGAGCGACCGCCACATCCCCGACCCGTAGATAGCGATGGGCCTCGGGATAGTGAATCCTGCCGGTGAAGGTGACCCTCTGGGAGAGCCCCATATGAGTGGCGAGTTTCCGGTACCGTTCAACGTTGGGGTGTCCCATGACCAGGAAGTGAAGGTCTGGGTACGTAGCTGCCAGCTCTCCTGCCGCCTTGAGCAGCAGGGAGGTGCCCTGATACTCAGCCAGCAGACCCAGATAGACCACAACCCGACCCGCGGGGGGTATACCCAGGTCTTGCTTCAGAGCAAGGATCTCGTCCTCGGTACCCCGGGGCTGGAAGAGGTCGGTATCGACCGTGTCGGGCAGGATGTGTATCTTCTCAGGAGCGCAGTCGAACTCCTGGCGCAAGAGTCGGGCGGCATGCTGGGAACTGACGAGGATGACATGGGGTAGGTGGTCGATGAGCTTCTCCAGGATGCGCAGTGGTCTGTGCACGAGACTGCCTGACCGCAGGAACCCGTGATCGATCATCTCGCTGGTGAGACTGCCCTGAAAGTCGAAGATCAGGGGAATGCGCCATAGACGACTCAGAAGGAAGCCGATCAGGGCGCCTTCGTGCAGATGGGCGTGGATGACATCCGGTTTGTGCTGCAGGGTCCAGGTCAGAGATCGAAAGAGAAGAAGGGCATCCAGCGCGATCTTGTGGAGCGAGGAACCCACCTCGTATTGCCGGCGCCAAGGGATGCGGGGCGCCCTCACGATGTGTAGCCCTTCGATATCTTCACCGTTGTGATAGCTGCACACAGTGACTCGGTGGCCGAGTCTCTGAAGGGCAAGTATCTCCAGGAGGATGCGGACGTGGCAGCCGTAGTCGGCAAAGAAGGAGGTCGGAGCGAGGATCAAGACCTCGCGCTGTCGATGAGCTCCAGCTTCTTCTGTCGCGATAATCGCCGTATTGCAGCCTCCTGCCGTCTAGCCTCCGTGGCCGTGGTGAATTCTTGCTGGTAGACCAGATTCACCGGTAGGCGCGCCCTCGTGTACCTGCTGGCCTTGCCCGCCTGGTGAGCGCGGAGTCTGCGCTCCAGGTTCGTTGTCCAACCGGTGTAGAGCGTTCCATCGGCGCAGGCCAGGACGTAGGTGTAAGGCATCTCACTTCGGCGTTCGGTCCTCCATTCTCCTTCTGAGGTCACGGAACTGGTTGAGGCCGAGAAGTGAACCCAGCGAGGTCATGTCGCGGAGTTCCTGCATTGACCTCTGGGTGGCTTCTTCGTCAGGGGTGCCTCTGCCCGCCATCCAACGAGCTCTTGTGTCCACCAGTTCCGTGAACAGCTTCTGCCACTCGTCCTCGTCAGCGGTAACCAGCTTGTCCTGAAGTGCCCTGAGACTGTCGACATAGCTGTCGATCCAGTGGGAGAGATTCTCCTTGTTGCTGAAACTCAACCTGCTGTTGACCTCAGGGTCTGCCGATGGGAACTGGGTCGCCCGCCAGAAGCTCTCTCCAGGCAGCCTTCTGAGGTCTCTCCAAGACGGAGCCTGCGTAGTGCTCAGCAGCAAGGCAGCGGACAGCATCATGGGGAGATGCTCGACACCCGCTACCTGGCCATCGTGTTCTTCCACATCCAGGAAGAAAGGCTCTGCGTCAAGGGCAAGAACGATGCTGGTCACCAACTCGATGGCCGCCGGATGGGCGGTGGTGGAGGGGACCAGACAGTAGGTGGACCCACCGAAGAGGTCTGCCCTGGGATCCTCTGACTCTCCATCTTGCGGGTTCAATATGGGGTGACCGCCCACGAAGTGCACTGTCTCGGGCAGGAACTCGCTGGCCCATCTCATGACGTCTCCCTTGACCGGCGCCGTGTCAGTGAGGACGCAGTTGGCGTTCAGGTAGGGGCCCGTGCTCTCCAGGACGTCCCTTGTCTCGGAGACAGAGGTGGCGATGATGACGAGCTCGGCATCTTCGACCGCCGAAATCAAGTTCCTTTCCCACTTCTCAACGGCACCCAGTTCTTGTGCCTTGCGACACCGAGCTCTGTCCTTGTCGTGGCCGACGACGTGGAAATCCGATTGAGCCTTTCGCAAGGCCAGACCCATGGAAGTCCCGATCAGATCAAGCCCAACTATGGTGACTTTGGGTTGAGACATACCGACCTCCTAAAACTTGGCATTCCGGTCTAGTTGATGCGGTCGGCAGCCTGCAACGCTGCCAACATTCTACCCCTCTTGTCTGTGGCTTGGCCTTCTATCTGGTCATCCTCATGGTGTGCAACCAGCCAGACGACCTCTGGCGAGCAACCCGCTCGTGCCGCTAACTCGGCGCCCAGCTGCGCGTGGTTGCGGTACACGTGAAAGGCATATGAGCGGCTGCCGGGCTCGCTGCGCGTGTTCTCCCACCAAGATGGGAAGAGGGCCTTGGTCAGGACTGCTGAGACGCGATGCCTGATGCCTACTGGACCGAGCGACTTTCCTGCATCGTGGATCAGCGCAGCCTGGAGCAAAGGTGGGTCCGAGTGCCCGGCTTCGCGCACAGAACCAAAAACCGCCAGGCAGTGATGCTGATCCATCGAGGACATCTGGCGGAACAATGTCTGCTGGCGTGTGTCAAGGTGCTGTGCCAGATCTTCGACTCTCCGGTGGGCGGCTTGCGCCCCCAGCGCCAGGGTGAACTGCCGCACACGGTAGAGGACGCCCAAGGTGATCAGACTCCCAGTATCAAGTGTCTGAGTAGCGTGTAGGGAGGATAGACCAGGATACTGAAGATGGGGATGTACCGATCGGCTATGATCACCATGAGGAGTATCATCGGCCCGTAGCGCTCGTAGCGAGCGAGATTGTAGGACCAGCGGTAGGCCCACGGGGCTCTGACACTGCCCAGGATGCCCATGAGCACTCCGTACCCGTCGAGGGGCGGGATCGGGATCAGGTTGAAGATGGCCAAGCCGATGTTGACCATGGCGACGATCAAGAGAAGCTCGACCAGGAACGAAGGAAGAGCCAGAGTTCCTGCCCTGAAAGGTATGGCCAAGACCGCCGCAGTTGCCAGATTGGCCACCGGCCCGGCGAGCGAGACGACACCCATGCCCTTCATGGGGCCGTGGCGCAGCCTGTAGGGGTCTACGGGCACCGGCTTGCCCCATCCGATGCCGAATCCGGTAAGGGCGGTCAGGAAAATCATGATTGTTCCGAGAGGGTCCAGGTGTACCAGCGGATTCAGAGATACCCTCCCCAAATTCCTTGCTGTGGGATCGCCGAGTTGTGCTGCCACCCAGGCGTGACAGCACTCGTGAACGTCGATTGCCACCAGTACCGCTATGATGATTGCTCCGAAGCGAGCCAGATCCAGTCCAAACATGGGTTCTACGAGCTCCTTGACTGCGGTGATTCTACAATGATATTATAGCGGAAAGCGGGGCGAAGGTAAAGAATTGGCCCTTGGACATGCTTTCTGGTATAATGGTATGTTGCTGAGGAGAAACCAGCGAAATGGTGACGGAGATTCACCTGGACGACGTCGTTCGCTTGCGGAAGAAGCATCCCTGTGGCAACTCTGAGTGGCGCGTGGTGCGCGTGGGAGCAGACGTCGGTCTCCAGTGCTTGAAGTGCAACCGTCGGGTTCTGATGCCTAGGCGCACGTTCGAGAAGCGGGTCAAGGGTTTCGTGTCCCATGGGAGGGTGTCTCCTACGCTGGGGCACGAATGATGATCCAAGATAGAACCTTCGCCACCGTTGTCAAGAACAGGAACTTCTTCGTCCTCTGGATGGCACAGATCCTCTCCCAGACGGCGCAGAACGGCATCCACTTTGTCCAGATAATCCTCATCGAGACCCTCACTCGCTCCACCGCGCACATGGCCGTCATGATCCTATCCTTCAGCCTGCCTGCTGTGATCTTGAGTTCCATCGCCGGCATAGCCGTAGACCGACTCTCGAACAAGCTGGTCATGCTGGGCAGCAACGCCATTCGGGTGCTGACGGTTGCAGCTTACATCGTGGTTCTCGATCGTCTGGGGGGATGGTCGCTACTACTGGTGATCTACGCGGTCACCTTCATCTCTTCGGCCGTCGGCCAGTTCTTCGCCCCGGCTGAGGCGACTACTATTCCTATGCTGGTCGGCGAGGAGCGCTTGCTGACCGCCAACGCTTTGTTCAATCTTACTCTGATCGGCACTCAGGTTGTCGGGTTGGTGATCGTGGCGCCGCTTACGGTAAAGATACTGGGGATCAAGGGTTCCTTTGCCACTGTGGCTGTGATGTACTTGCTTGCATCTCTATTGCTGTCCCGCATACCCCGCGACAAGCCCAGGCTCGTGGTGAAGGCGGGTGCCTCGATGTTGAAGACGGCGTGGGAGGAACTGCGTGAGGGATGGCGCTACGTGGCCAGCAAGCGTTCTATCCTCATAGCGCTCAGTCAGCTCACGATGACCACCACCCTCCTGCTGATGATGGCTATGATCGCCCCGGGATACTCGACTCGTGTTCTGGGCATGCTTCCTGAGGATGCCATCTTCGTTTTCGCCCCGGCAGGAGTCGGGATGCTAGCCAACACCTTCCTCGTTGGGCGCTTTGGATACAGGTTCCGTCGAGAAGTGATGTCCAGCGTCGGGTTCTCGGCGATGGTTGTCACTCTGCTCGGCTTCGGGCTGGCGGGTTTTGACCTTCCTCTGTGGGCAGTGATCCCCAAAGTGCCCGCGATCATGGCGCTGTCGCTGACTCTGGGAGCGGAGATATCTATGGTGGTCATACCGGCAGAGACACTCCTCCAGGAGAAGTCGCCGCCCGAACTGCGAGGGAGAGTGATCGCTGTCTACTTCTTGCTGGCGAATCTGGTGGCCATACCGATCATGCTCATGGTGGGAACTATGGCCGACCGGATAGGAATACCACAGGTAGTCATGGGTGTAGTGTTCTGCCTCACAATCATTGCCGCTGTGACCACGCATCAGGCGTTCGGGTTCCGGGGGGGCAGAGGAGGGCTCCTCGATGCGGGCGCGGCTATTGAATACTACTCTCATACTGATGATGAGTAGAGTGTGAGGCCAGAATGGGTTCAAAGACCAAGGTACTCATAGTTGGACTGGATGGTGTCCCCCTCAGCCTCATTGAGGCCTGGGCTGCGGAAGGCAGGCTGCCTACCTTCCGTAGGCTCATGGAACAGGGGACGGTGGGGGAGCTGAGATCGACTATTCCACCCACCTCGGGGCCCTCCTGGTCCACTTTCATGACGGGCAAGAACCCGGGAAAGACCGGGATCTATGATTTCCTGTACCGCCGGGAGGACACTTATGTCTTCCCTCCCGTAAATGCCAGCCAACGTGATGGCATCGCCCTTTGGAAGCTTCTCAGCAACCAGGGCAGGCAGGTGGGCGTAGTCAATGTGCCCATGTCCTATCCCGTGGAAGAAGTCAACGGGTACATGATCAGCGGTTGGATGACGCCGTACTCGGCGCAGGACTTCTCCTACCCGGCTGGCCTGTGGCGCGAACTCAGGGATGAGATCGGGTATTACACTATCTACCCCACTGAGACTTTCGCCGAGTCGCGGCGCGAGAGCTTTTTCCGGGCCTGCGATGAACTGCTCGATATGCGCTCCGAGACGGTCTTCTACCTTATGGACAAGTATCCCACGGATCTCTTCATGGTGGTGATGTTCGACACCGACCGCGTTCTACATCAGCTCTGGCATTACCTCGACCCCGGACACCCGTGGCGCCAGCCTGGTGATGGAACCGACAGGAGCGGTCCGGTGGCCAGGTACTTCCAGAGGGTGGACGAGAAGCTGGCCGAGATCGTGGGCAGGGCTGACGAGGACACAGTGATCATCGTTCTTTCCGACCATGGAATGGGTCCGGCCCACAACTTCATCGTGCTCAACAACTGGCTTCTGGATGTTGGCTTGCTGCAACTGAAGCGTGACCCCTTCAGGGCGTTCAAGCGCTGGCTGTTCAATGCGGGATTCACGCTGCGGAATGTCCATCGCGTCGTAGACAGGCTCGGCCTGGCCAAGCATGCCGAGTACAAAGGGCTGTACTCGATGGACTATCTGATGAAGCTGGTCTTCCTGTCCTTCCTGGACGTGGACTGGACTCGGTCCAAGGCCTATTCCTTTGGTCGCCACCTGGGTTCGATCTATATCAATGTCAGGGGCAGGGAACCCGACGGCGTGGTAGAACCAGGGCGGGAGTACGAAGAAGTGCGGGAGGAGATCATTCGTCTTGCCCGCGAGT
>DATKVP010000260.1:0-4668 GCA_035530015.1 Anaerolineae bacterium
GAGGAGATCGCGTATCATGTCCAGGAGTTCCCCACACCTCCTGTGGGCGTTCTCCACCATCTCCTGTTCGTCGTCGCCGGCGTAACCGTCCAGGATGAGTCCCAGATATCCCTGGATGGCGGCGACGGGCGCTCTCAACTCATGGGCCACCGTGAGCATGAAGCGACTCTTCATCGCATCCAGCTTCTCCAGCTCCGCCTTCGCTCTGGCGAGTCCCTCTGCCTCCTCCTCGATGCTCCTCAGGCGCTTGTTCTCCAGTGAGAGACGCCGGTGCTCCAAACCCTGGTTGACCACGAGGATCAGATCATCGGCGGTAAAGGGCTTGGAAATGAAGTCGTAGGCGCCTTGCTTGATGGTCTTGACCGCTGCTTCCACAGTGGCGTACCCGGTGATGATGATGACCACAATGTCCGGGTCGATCTCGCGGATGCGGCCTAACGCTTCCATGCCGCTCATACCGGGCATCATCAGGTCGAGCAAGACCAGATCGTAGGAGCCCTCGCGCAGCATGCGCAATCCCGTGGCGGCGGTGTCGGCCACGTCCACCGTGTGGCCCAGCGGTACTAGCGCGCGTCGACACCCCTCGCGTATGCCTCGTTCGTCATCGACAACCAGAATGCCTACGTCTTCTCCCACCAGATGCCCTCCTCGGCGTTAGTTACATCATCCCGTGTCGGCTTCAGCCACCTGCTGTGTGCCCACCGATCCCTCTGCTCCCCCAGGCGCGACAGGCAGCGTCACAGGCAACGTGATGGTGAAGGTGCTGCCGACCCCTACATCGCTCTCCACATAGATCTGTCCCCGATGCATCTTGATGATGCCATAGACGATGGCCAATCCCAATCCCGTTCCCTTGCCAATGGGTTTGGTGGTAAAGAAAGGAGTGAAGATCTTGCTCAGGTTCTCTTCCGGGATCCCGCAGCCGGTATCCCGGAAGGCGATCTGGATCATCTCATCCTGGGCACTTTCGGTGGTGATGGTCAGCGAACCTCCATGCTCCATCGCTTCGGCTGCATTGATCATGAGGTTGACGAAAACCTCCCTCAGCTGAGCGGGGTCCGCCTGGATACTCGACAACGCGGGATCCAGGTCCGTCAGGATCTCCAGGTGGTCGAACATGGACTGAATGCCGATCTCCTGGACGGTCTCGGTGATCAGTGCATTGACGTCGGTGGTTTGGGCCAAAACCTCGTTCTGCCGAGCGAAGTTAAGCAGGTCGGAGACAATGGTCTTGCACCGGGTCGCCTCGTCAATAATCATTCTCACATCGTCGCGACGAGGGTCGTCAGCCGGAAGCTCCTTACGCATGATGTCAGAGAAGAGCAGGATCGTACCCAGCGGGTTGTTGATCTCATGGGCGACGCCAGCCGCCAGCTGGCCCACCGAGGCCAACTTCTCTGACTGGATCAGTTGCTGCTCCGTGGTCCGCAGCGTCTCCACCATACTGTTGAAGGACCTGGCCAGGATGGCCACTTCCCCGGTGCCCTGTACCGGTACGGTCACAGTCCGATCACCGCGGGCCACCTTCTCGTTGGCCGCCGCCAGTGTCTCCACCGGCTTGGTGATGGAGCGCGAGATGGGTACGGCGATCATCACCGCCAGAAGCGTCGAACCCAGCGCGATCATCAGGATGCGCGCATCGAACTCGTTCACCAACCTCTGAAACGACGCCTGGCGAGCTCCAACGTAGAGGATGCCCACTACCCGGCCTTCGTGATCACGCAGGGGCTCATAGCGGGTGATGAAATCCTCGTTCACGACATACGCTGGACCAGTGAACCCCACACCTTCTATCAGAAGCGCGTCGCGGACCTGCTGCGAGACCCGCGTCCCAACTGCTCGCTCACCCTCCAAGTCCAGAACGTTCGTGGACACCCTCAGGTCACCGAAGAATATGGTCACGGTGTCGACCCCAGCCACCTCCTTGATTCTGTCCACGATCGTGAAATCGTTGTTGAAAAGATGCCCCACCATCACGGCTCCCAGTACGGCGCCATCGTCCGACAGCACAGGGGCAACGGCCGTTAGGGTCAAGCCCGCAGTCCCCTCGCGCGGGTCAAAAGGCTCTGGGGCCGCCTTGGGCGTGTCTACAATCGTGATGGAGGCTTGCTCGGCGAGACCCAGCAAAGCCAGCAAGTCACTCGGAATCACCTCGGTTGCAGAGAGTACGGTGCCCATGTTCAGCGCCGCGGATACTATGGGGAGAGTCGACCAATCGCCAGAGCTGGTGGGCGTTGCAGGGCCCGCAGAGCGCGAGGTTCGACCGAGAACGGAGTTGCCTTCCGCATCCACCAGTACGATGAAGTGACTCGCGATCAGGCTCTGCGACTCTATCTCGTTCTCTACCGACTCCTCCAGCAGTCGCATGGCTTCAGTATCGCCAGAAGAGACGTGGGGCAATGCCGCCACCACTGACTGGCTGGATGCCAACCGGCGCGCCGTGCCGCTGATTTTCTCGAGCTTGATCTCGTAGAAAGCCTCCGCCAGTTGCATATCTCGGCTCACCCGCCTGTCCTGGGCATCCGAGAGATAGTCACCGATCACCTTCGAGGTCACCAGCGCCGTCGCGCCGACCGTGACCAGCGCGATCAGAGAGAAGAGTATCACCAGAGAGGTCTGCAGACGAAAGCCTAGCACGCGGTCGATGTGTTTCCTCATCGTAGCTGTCCACGGCACATCAGGCTGGACGCAGTGATCACCGTGACGTGTAGCAACACCGTCCCGAGCTGCACCCGTAGGAACCTGTGGCCTCTATCCTGCTCTGCCTCTATTGTACTTCGCTTGCGGACAAACATCCAGCATTTGTCGCCAATGGGCCGATATACTCACTGGTCAGTAGGCATAATTGCGCACCTCCACAGCGGTGGGCCTCCGCATAAATGCCTACGGCCGCACGATCATGATACGCCTTTATCCCAGGTGCAGAACGGGCAGTTTACCTCTTCAAAGGCAGTTCGCATTGTGGTAAACTAGGCCCGGCGACCGGTGCGATTGAAATGCGGCGAGCCAGAATGCTCAGTGGCGTCTCCCGTGAGTCGGCATGACGGTTTTGCCTGCGACGGTCCAACGTCCGCAGGCCAGGCTGGCGCCAAGCTGAGCACGCAAAAGACACCGGGGCCGGCAGATCGCTGCCCTCGTCGCCGCTGTGGTCTATTGTTCGTCATGGGACGAAATCCTTGACATCGCGCTCATGGTCAAGGTGCCATGAGAGAGAGATTGGGAAGGAGGTGCATCGCCTTCTACCGTCGGAATGGTACAGCGCGGTTGATTCACTCCTCGGGTCGCAGCCCGCACGAGCGTCACAAGATAGCCGAAAGCCGGCAGCATGCGCGTCGCCGAGGAGCTGGAGAAGGGTGGTGGAGCGGCCCAGCAGCTCACCAGGGCCAGCGATAGGCTGTGGACAATGATGCCTGCTAGGGGAGACGGCCGGATGCTACGTTATGAGTTCATCGGTCCGTTGCCTGCACTGCTAGCTCTTCTCTCCTTTTGTTTTCTGCCGCGATCACAGCCCAGTCAGTGTACACAATACCTGCTAACAGCGGGGAGTAGTCCATCCATCGACGATATGAGAACGGACTGCTCCTCTTGCTGCGTAGCAGGAAAATCACACTCATCGATGAGAAAACGGGGGAAACATGAGTGACAAACTGGCAAACCCAGCACCGCTCGGTCTCCTGGGTTTCGGCATGACAACCGTACTACTGAACCTGCACAATGCCGGGTTCTACCCACTCGACAGCATGATCCTGGCCATGGGATTCGCCTATGGAGGTATCGCTCAAATCGTTGTTGGCTTGATGGAGTTCAGAAAGGGCAACACGTTTGGTACCGTGGCCTTCACGTCGTACGGCCTCTTCTGGTGGTCCCTCGTGGTCTTGCTGCTTCTACCTGGCACCAATCTCGGCGTCGCTGGCCCCACAGCTACTTCGCTGGCGGCATACTTCTTCATCTGGGGCCTCTTCACTCTGGTGATGTTCTTCGGGACCTTGAAGGCGAATCGCATACTACAGACCGTTTTCATGAGTCTGGCCATACTCTTCTTCCTGTTGACCGCGAGGGAGTTGACGGGAAACCAGCTGATTGCCACCTTGACCGGTTACGAAGGCATCTTCTGCGGGTTTAGCGCCGTGTACCTGGGTCTTGCGGAAGTGCTGAACGAAGCAAGCGGCAGGACCGTCCTGCCGATATGGGAGACAGGCTAGCTCCCGTCCAACTGAGTTGGCTGCATCGCGGGCACGAACTGCATGACAAGCGATCTCGCACCCACATACAGCGTGCGGGCCTTGTCCACTACGGCCGGGGCATCTCCGCAGTCCCTACCACTCGGACGCCCTACACCATCTCTCCTGATCGATCGACTCAACGTTTAATTCGGGAGCTGCTACAGCCCCGAAGGAGGACACAAGTATGGCAGACCAACAAGACACGATTACCTCATTGTTGGATGAGAAGAGGCTTTTCCGCCCTTCGGAAGAGTTTCGCAACCAGGCCTACATCAAGAGCATGGACGAGTACAGGGGCCTGATTAAGGAGTGTGAGGACGACCTCGAAGGCTTCTGGGCCAGACAGGCTGACGAGTACCTCGATTGGTATAGAAAGTGGGATACCGTCCTCTCAGGTGAACCACCCTTCTGGAGATGGTTCGTCGGCTCCCAGATCAACGCTTCC
>DATKVP010000261.1:0-2192 GCA_035530015.1 Anaerolineae bacterium
ACCAGAGATTCAGGCAGCATAGCAGGCTCTTCTTTCTGTTGTCGAGCAGGTAGGGCCACAGGCGCTCAATGGCCCATGGCAGGAGTTGGAGCCGCTCGGACAGCCGAAGCGCACGCTCCCACGTCGGCCTGTTGATCCTCATGATGTTCCTGCGGCTCACGCAGAACTGAGCGCCGCAGTTGAATTTCAACTTCTCGGGGAGCTTCTTCCCCGCGATCTCGGCGTAGATCTCCTGACAGGGGAGCTGCTCCTTCTGATGCGGCCCACCCCACCTGTCGCATTCCAGCTCCAGCCCCCACGCCTCCCAGTCCGGTTTTGTGTGCAACAGCTGCTCCAGGATCATCAGGAACGAAGGAATGTGGTGGAACGGATCGCCCTGGGCGAAGACCGTGTAGTCCGGGAGCCTGTCGTAATTCTTGACGATGTGGTGGATGTATGTGTGCGACTCGCGACCGACGTTCGGCAGCTTGATCCCGTTCGTTCCATAGCCCTTGTCGTAGAGCGTGACGCGGTACTCTCTCGGCACCAGCGAGATCCAGCCGACATCCTCGGCGTATCTGGACACAACCAGATCGAAGGTGCTCATTTGGGGTTCCTGACCATAAGGTCAAGGTAGCCAGACCGATCCCTAGCATCTTGCGCGGCGTCCCTAAACCCGAAGGACCGATAAAATTCCTTCAGTCGATCTTTAGGCAGGCCGGTCTTTCGGCTCTGATCGATCTCGTAGGGATGCGCGTCGAGGTACATCCGAAGGCCGAGCTTGTCCGCAATGCCGACCAAGACCGCCATCATCAGCTTGCCGTGGCCTCTTCCGCGATACTGCTTGTCAACGTATAGCCCTCCCAGGAAGAGCGCGGGCCTGTTTCGCACCTTGTAGTCGCGGGTAATGAAGACGTAGAGCCTTCCGACGTCCTCGATCTTCAGGTACGGAGGGAGCGCGGATACATTCCCCCTGAATGCCCTTCCAATGAGATCGATGACCTCGGCCTCGATCTCATTGGCTCCGGCCAATGGAGGATTCTCCGAGGCTGTCATGGCGGACGGCATGTCCTGCCAGAGCCCGAACCAGACCGACTTAAATCCCTGCACCAACTCCACGTAATCGTCCTGAGCACCAGCGAAGTGATTCCGCGTAATAGCGGCAAGGCTTTCGACGCTCATTTTTTCAAATGGAGCATAGGTCAATATCCGCCGGTCTGCGCCGAAGGTGAGCGAAACGACCGGGGGCTCAACCATCTTCAGCTCCTCGTGTTTAACGAGGTGGTTCGGCTCTCCGTCGAAGTCGGTGTACCACGTCACAAATTGGTTCTCATAGACCATGCCTTTCATTGCCGGACGAAGCTTGATCGGGGGAACCACAAACACGGGCATCGTCATTTCGCGGTCTCCAGGAACTTCTTTGCCATCTCCATGGCCTGCTTGATGGCCTGATCCATGTTGATGTACTTGTACTGCGCCAGCCTTCCGAGGCACCAGACTCCGGCCTTCTCAGCCGAGCGCTCATACTGGTCGTGAAGTCGAGCCGCTTCTTCTCCGGCAACCGGATAGAACGGCTCTCCCTTCTCGGCTGGGTACTCGCGGCAAAGCGTTGTCGCTCCGCGCCACCCCAGATCGTCGGTCATGTGCCTGAACTCGATGATCCGAGTGAACTTGTCCGTGACGTCCGGGTAGTTGTACTGGGCGCACTTCTGCATCGGCCCGCTCTTGCTGTGCTCCCACTCGAACCGGAGCGAGCGGTACGGCAGCGTGCCGTGCCGGTATCCGAAGAGGCTGTCCAGACTGCCGGTGTAGATCAGGCTGGCGCTGTCCAGCGTAACCTCCTCGTTGAGCTTCAAAACGATTTTCGGATGGTCGAGCATTCGCTCCACCATGGCCGTATAGCCGCCGATGGGTAAGCCCTGCCACTTGTCGAGGGCATGGTAGTAGGGCTCTCGGTTGAACACCACGGGCACCCGGTCGATGATCCAGTCAGGCAGATCCTTCGGGTGGAGTCCCCACTGCTTCGACGAGTAGCCGAGGTAGAAGTTGTCCCAGACCCAGTGCCCGAGCTTCTTCATCTCGGGGTCTTCGTGGTTCATGAGCTGGCGGATCGTGTAGCGCCCGTGCTTCGCGTGGAAGATCATGTGCGGGTTGGCATACGCCTTCTCGATGGTGACGAGGTTGACGGGGATCGGGAGAATCTTGCTCCCGAG